>DATJAL010000053.1 GCA_035516255.1 Chitinivibrionales bacterium
GCCCGTAGGCACGGACTGCACCTTGAGGCCGACGTAAAAGGGAATGCCCGCGGATTTGTTACTGAACTCGAACCCGATGCTCACCGGAATGAATCCGGCAAGCCAGGAGGTGTCGGGCTGCCTGAGATACACGATGTTGGGGGTGTTGCTCTGGTCGTCCGGCGTGTTCGTGAACCGTAAATTATTGTTGAAAGCAAACACCGTGTCGTTGACGTGACGGGAATACGTCACCGACTGCCAGGTGAACAGCGGCACGTGTATGCTGTCCTTCGAATGCAGTTTCGGATCGGGATCGGTCCACTTGCCGCCGGGCCGCCGCAGCCACATCGAAACGTAATACGTGTGGTCGAACATCAGGTCCTCACGGAGCTTCACATATGCGCATGCCGAAATTCCGGTCACGTCGACCACCTGCTGGTTGCCGTTGTCAACCAGGGGCATGGAATCCGGCGAATACAGTATGCCCACTTGGAGGCTCTCGGCCACGATGGGATTCAGGGTCCAGCACACCTTGATCTGGTTGACCGTCGTGTCGAAGGTAAGCGAGGTAATCCTCACCGTGTTCGAATCAAGCTTGGCGAGCGCCGCGGGCGTGGAATCATTGGCGCTCGCGGCCGCGGTGATGAACGACCACAGCCCGCCTTTGTATACCTGCGCGCCGAAATAATAACGCGTCTGCTCGTTGAATTTGCTGCCCACGATGGTCGTATCGGCCACGGACGGCACCAAGGTGTCGAGATTGAGCGACGTCACGTCAATGGCAAGGGGAACGGCGCTGTCGGGACGCACCCAGATGAAGATACGCTCAACGCCCGCGCTCGCGATGTTGTTCCACGTGAGGCGGATCCGGTTCGGCGAGAGCGCCCGCGCGGTCAAATGGATCGGATTGGCGGGCCGCGGCTTGCCAACGACGAACTTGTAGGTATTCACCGGGCTTCGGGTTCTGTTGAAGCCCAGCTGGATGACCGCCACGGCGATCGTCCGCTGCTCGCTGTTGAACACGGTGTTGACAATGGGATACATGTACTGCGTCCCCGATTTCGCGAGAACGGCCGGCTTGAGCCATGTGGTGAAGTTCTTGTCGGTGAAATCCGCCACGGTGTCGCCGGTAAGGCTGTACCAGAGGCCCACCGAATCGATGCGCAGCGTGTCTATCTTGTCAACATTGTCGAGGCGGACCAGCGCCGTGTCGTCGGGCACGTAGGTGCCGGAAATCCTGATATCGTTCGTTACCCGCGCCGTGTCGCGCATCAGCACGAGAAAACCGTTGCCGGCCAGAAAGGTGCTGTACGAATGGTCCGACCACAAAATGGCGTTCGTTATCCCGTAAACGCTGTCGCTGCCGGTGAGCGCGGGGACCGGGATCGTGTCGTAATATTCGCTTCCTCGCCCGCGAAGGTCGCTCGGCAGATACCATTTGACGAACGTTCCCTGCGACTGGGTGGCTGGCAGTGAATCGACCTTGTACCACAGGCCCACCGAATCCGCGATGATCGACGGCGCCGGCGGCGTGAGCGTGCCGTAATTGGTGAGCCTGATCTGCATTTTCGTCGGCGTAAGGTACGAACCCGTGATCTGGATGGGGTCGCTGCCCAGCGGATAGGTGAACACCTGTTTCGTTATGGTGTCGGTCCCGCCGGGCCCGCTCACCAGGAGCTTAACGTTGAAATTGTTCGCAGTGTTGAAATTGTGCGTGACGCTCTTGTTCCCGCTGAAATTGGTGTCCGTGCTGCTGTCGCCGAAGGCCCAAATCCTCTTTGTAAAGTCACCGGTCGAGGAGTCGACGAACGTCACCGCGAGCGGCGCGATGCCCGCGGGAGGGAACAGCCCGAACGCGGCCTTCACCGGCGTGTACACCAGCACCTTGCCGGGATTGCTCGTGATGGGCGCTCCGCACTGGCCTGAAACAACGCAGTTCCATGTCACCCCGCTGTCGCTTTTCGCAGCGGCAAACGAGATGGAATCCAGGGTGTCGCCCGCAACGGGGGTAAAGGTGGTGCCGTCGGTGCTCTTCTGCCACTGGAAACGCACGGCCGAGCCGTTTGCCGTCATCTTATAAGTTATCGGCGCGCCCACGAGTACGCTGTCGCGGCCGATGTTCTGCGCCGTTACCTTGACGGGCACGCATACGATGAGAGTCGCAATGCTACTGTTGATGGAGCCGCATTTACTAGTGACAATGCACATGAATTTTGCGCCGTTGTCCAATGCGACCGTTGTAAGCGTGCAGGTCGGTGCCGTTGCGCCGGCGATAATGCTCCAATTCAATCCACCGTCGTTGCTTCTTTGCCATTGATAAGTAAGATTGGTGCCGGAAACACTGACTTTAAATGAAACCAGCGCCCCTGGATTGACATTTGTATCATGCGGCGGAACGGTAATCACCGGCGGCGTGCAAACCGAGAGCGTTACAACCGCAGACGAATCTTTTCCGCACGAATTTTGAATCATGCAGCGGAATTTCGCGTTATTGTCAGAACCGGCAGTTACCAGGGTATATGTATTGGTCGTACCGCCGCTTCCGGTGGTCGCGTTCGCCCACGTGGTGCCGTCGGGACTACGCTGCCATTGAAAGGTAATGGGGAGCGAGCCGGTGGCAGTGACGGTAAACATTGCCGTGTCACCCACATTTTTATCCTGATTGCCGGGCTGTGAAAACATGTGCGCGGGCGCGCACACGGCGAGAACCGCAGCCGTGGAAATTGCGGGGGTGGCGCCGCAGCCGTTCCAGACCTCGCAGCGGTATCTGTACCCGTTTTGTAAAGCCAACGTCGAGAAGGTGAGCGTGGAAAACGTGTCGGCCGCCGATGTGCTGCTCCATCCTACGCCGCTGTCTAGGCTGTATTGCCATTGATACCGGTATGTCACCCCCCCGCCAGCCGTGACGCTGAACGTGGCCGGTTGACCTTCAAGAACGCTTTGGTTCGACGGGTTCGTGGTGGTGGGCGGCGAACACACAGAGGCGGTGACGGCGTTTGTGTAAACCGACGGACTGCAGGCCCCTGTCACAAAACACCTGAATGAAATTCCGTTATCAGCCGCCTGGGCAGTAAAGGTATAATTCGTTGTTGTCCCGCTGCCGTTACCCGCCGGAACACTTCCCCAGGTCCCTCCGATGTCATTTCTTTGCCATTGGTACGTGGGGCTGGTCACTGCAGGGGGAACGGAGCATGAAAATGATGCAGTTGATCCTGCAATTCCTGTCCAGGGCGCAGGTTGGGTGGCAATGGAAGGCGGTGTACACACGACAAGCAGTGCCCCGTAAGATGTGGTTGTTCCGCAGACATTGGTCACCTTGCAATGAAACCGGGTGTTGTTATCGGTCGATTGAACGGTGAGACTGAAGGTAGCTGAATTGGTCCCAACCGGATTCCACGTAGACCCGTCCGGGCTCCTCTCCCACTGGTAGGTAAGGCCCGATCCCGACGTCGTGACGCTGAAGGAAACTGTCTGTCCCACTTCGGCGGTCGTGTCATGCGGCGGCGACGAGATCGTGGGCGCAGGGCACCCTCCAACGCTCAAAATCACTGCGTTTGAATTGATGGTGCCGCACGAATTGCTCACTTGGCAGCGGAACTGCGCCCCACTGTCGCCCGCCACTGTTGACAGGGTGTAAGTATTTGTCGTGCCGCCCGAACCGGTGGTCACATTCACCCAAGTACCGCCATGGTCATTGCTCCGCTGCCACTGGTATCCCGTTTGTCCGCTCGCGCCGATGATGAACACCGCGTTCTGCCCCGCGGCGACGCTTTGGGCCAAAGGCTGCTGGGTGATCGAAGGCGGGTTGCAGGTCACCGTGAGCGTTGCGGCGTTCGAATACGCGTCTCCCATGGAATTATGGACGTGACAGCGGAACTGGGCGCCATTGTCGGTGGGATACGCGGTTGTAAAGGAATAGGTCGCGGTGGTCGCGCCGGCCACGTCCTGCCATGCCGCGCCGACGTACCGCTGCCATTGGTACGTAAGGCCGCCGCCCGAAGCGCCGACTGTGAACGAGGCGGTCTGGCCCGCGTTGACAGTCGTGTTGGACGGATCCGAGGTAATTGACGGAGGAGAAACCGTCACGGAGGAAAAGCTGAGCCACGAAGCGCCGGACATCTGGGACTGGTAGCAAAGCCTTATCCAGTCGGCCGACCGAGCAACGTTGGCGACGCATGCCTCATCGACGCTGCCGTTCCATTCGTAAGAGTTGGGAGTCTCACGCCAACCTATGGTGCATTCACCGTTTATCGCATTAGTTGACCCCGACGTATGCGTGCCAACGGATGCTCCATCAACATAAAGTGTCTGGAGGAGAGTCGCATTCGTCCATGTTGCCACCACGTAATGCCAATTTAGGTCGGCGGGGCTGGTAACACTGCCATCACCATATTTGGTACAATAAAAATTAGTATTATTAATGCCGAGAGAAAAACGCTGATTGGGTGTTGCCACCGTGGCGCAGTTCAAAAAATATTGCTGGCCGTTGAGAGCGGTCGTTTTTACCCATCCGGACATGGTAAAATCTACCGCATTTAAATTTACTCCCGAGGGAATTCTGATGAACCGAGCCAGAAAACTACCGGCCGCCACGGTGTAGGCGTTGACAAGATTGGTGGTGAGGGTGATCGTGCCTGTACCAGCATCGATGCTCTGTATGATCTTGTATTCGGAATTGCCGCCGCCGGCTGAAACAGCCACCGCCTCGCCCACGGCGAATCTTGACGTGCTTGCTGCTGCAATCGTAACAACGGCCTGGCCCGCCGCGGCGTCGGCGGTCAGCGGGATGGAAGAAAAATTCTGGCCGCGCGCTATGATGCCGCTCGTTTCATCGCCGGAAACCATGCCGCTGCCGGTTCCGTTTCCCGCGGACGCGGCATTCAAATACCCTCCCGAGCTGGAATTTCCGGTTTCGTTGAGATGCGCGGCAACCAGGAACCCGTTGCTGAACACTGCGGCGCCGTTCGAGCTGTCGGCGGATCCGGCCTTGCCCCAATACATGGTGATGAACTGCGTGTTGTCATTGCCGTTCACATCCACCTTGACCCAAATTTCGGCAAGCTGGTTGCCCTGGTCGAAGCGCTCGATCTGGTACGGCAGATGCGTTCCGTCGGACTTGGCGAACCGGAGGTCCTGGCCGCCGGACATCGCGTCGCCGAAGGTGAAAGCGGTAATAGCATTTGTCAATCTTATAAGAACAGGAAATCCTGCTTGGGCGGTGGTGACGTTGGCGCCCGAAGCCGAGGTGTTGAGCGTTATAGTGCAGGCATGCGCCCATTGAGAATAATCTTCCGCACCATATGTTTTATGGCTCCATCCCAGCAATCCGATGCATGTAAAGGCAATGAGAAAACAACAGTTACGAGATTTTATCGTCGATCCGTTCATTGCATATCCCCCACTTATCTTATTCTTAGTAAGTGCTAAATAAATCGATTAATACAATGCTTTGTTTAAATTATATCATCAATTATTTAATACTGCAATACTTAAACGTGTAAATCTTTAACGCCAAATCCCTTGCCATTCCTCATGTTACTTGCCCACACCAATAGTCGTTGTTTAGGGCCGCATTGTTTATATAAAAAGAGGAAAAAAAAGACCGGTCAGGGATCTGCCCGAACCGGCCTTTCAAACCGTCTTGCCTTTGAGTTACCGTGGCATAAACGTCATTTTCTTTTCGAACAGGCCAAAGGGTTTTTGCTTCATGTCAAGCGCCTGCATGCGGATAAGATAGACGCCTGCGGATACTGACTGCTTGTAAAGCGACGTTCCGTCCCAGACCACCTCACGCATGCCGCCGCCCTGCTCTGAAGTAACCTTCTGCCACACCAGCCTGCCGCGCAAGTCGTAGATGGTGAACTTTACGCCGCTCACGCCTGCCTGCGGCACGCTGTACCTGATGTGCACAAGCGCGCTGGCCGGGTTGGGATAGATACCGGCAAACAGCAGTTTTGCGGTCTTGATGAGCGCCGCTGCCTTGGCCAGGAACGCATCGGTGCCCACGACCAGCCACCGGTACTGGCGCTCCCCTGCCGCGAGCGACACGCCCGCGTCACCGCCTGAAAAATTCTCCCACGCGCCGGTTGCCTCGCTGAACACCTTCGCGGACATTCCCCCGGGCAGCGGCGTTGTTTTTTCCAGATGGTACTTCACCTGCTGCGGCTGGTCCGATTCATTGACAAATGCAAGCTTGAACGTGCATCCGTTCCCCTTGAGGGCATTCAGCACCGCGATGCCGTAGAGCTTGCTGTCCGCGTCGCCGGCAACCCCGGCGCACGCCGGAGCGAACGTCGGCGGCACGGGATATAATGCCGAAGGGGTGCCAAGCGCCGGATTGTATCCGCAGTACACGGGGCACAGCTTCGCGCCGTCAGCCATGCTCGCGTTCACCGACAGGGTCCAGCCTTTTTGCGCAGCGCGTTTGGTAACGCCGGTGAAATATTTAGACGTCACGTATGGAATCGGAGGAATGTTGATCGAAGCGGCCGTCGCGCCGGTGGTCGGGTTTACCGCCATGTAACACTGGGTGAATAGCAAGGTCGAGCTTGGGCCGCCTGCTCCGGTGGCGGCGGAATAGAGCAGGGTGTGGGAATAGAGTCCGCTCGCCGGATCACGGTCCCACGAATAAAACGCCAGGTTCTTCGCTGTAGTGTCGGAGTAGTCAAGTATATCGCCGATAAGAACATTGAACTTGAACGGTAGGGCAAAATCGGTAGCTTCCCCGGCCGCAAAACTTATGGGATACGGATTCTTGAGCGACGGCGTGATGCCGCCGCCGAAATTGACCACGCAGCTTTCCTTGGTTTTTATCCAAAGCACCATGCCGGGCACGGGCGTGAAAATATTTTTTGCATTATCGGAATACTCAACCCATTTCTGCTGCTGCCAGCGGAATATGCGTACCTGCTTCGGATCGTAAGTGAATTGGTCCCCGCCGGAGGTGTATCTGAATATGGCGTTCACATCCGGGTTCGACAGCGCGGCCGTCACCCGTAGCGGGACCCATTTCAACGGGTCGGTGACCGCGGTTTCGAAATCGGCGCTGTCGATGCGCGACACCTGGCGCGACACGTTGAAGGTGTCGTAATGCATGCCGTCGTTCACGGTCACGGTCGCGCGAAGCCCGTTGTCCGGCGAAGCGTACTGGCTCGGTATATAGATGGGAATTCTGTCGCTGGTGCCCGTGAGCGTGGAAGACCGCACGGGGTTGGGATTGTATGCCTCGCCGCCCGCAGCGTAGGAATAAGTCCACGCAACATTGCCCGAGTTGTCGCTGATGATGAGCGTGTCATATACTTCACTCCAAGCGGGAATCGTGTCCGAATGCGCGGGTCGCGTAATGGATATGGGCAGAGTGTCAATGAGCGCCATGAAGGGATTGTTTATGGTCGTCCACGGCGTCATTATCCAGATATAGCCGGTGCTGTCGAATGCGGTTGTTCTGTCAACGCACCACGCCCCGTTTGTAAACCGGTAAATTTTCACCTGGCTTATAGAGTAACCGGCGGGCAGTGTCCCGCACCTGATTTTGATTATGAACGGAGGAGACTGCAATTGAGCCGGATTGTCAAAGGAAAAAGCTATCCCCACGGGAATAAACCCGGCAAGGCTTGCGGAGGATGGCTGGTACACTCTGATCGTGGCGTTTGTGGGGGTGGGAGCGGTCACTCCTTGCGTGACAAGCAAAATGTTGCCGTTGAAGACCACGTTTATATCACCAGGCACGGCGGTAAAATATTGGACGTTCTGCCAATTGTAATAGGGAATCGCGACCGCCTTCTCGGAATTGGCGGTTGGATCGGTCAATTTTCCGTCCACCCTTCGCTCCCAAAGGGCAACGTAATAATGCGTGGTGTCGGTGGTGCTGCCGCTGAACTGCAGTGCTTCCTGCAAATTGACCGTGGCGCTGCCCGAGCTGGCCTGCACCGGAACAATCTGGTGGACGCTCGTGTCATTGGTAGGATACCCGACCGTCGAATAGGAAATCCCGATCTCGAGCGGATCCGGGAGCGAGTTGTCCACGGTCCAGTGCACCACGATCTGGTTGGCGGCCGTATCGAAAACTATGCTCGTGATCTGAACCGAATTCACTGGCAGCTTTGCACCCGCGGGTTGCGTTGTGGCGTTGGCGCTCGAGCTGTCGGTTACATATGACCACTGGCTTCCCTGCAATACCTGGGCGCCGAAGAAATAATGGGTCGAATCCAGCAGCCCCGTAATCAATCGTGTGGTGTCGGTGATGGTGGTGATGGTGACCGAATCAAACGGCGGACGGGTGAAGCTGGACGTTCCGACGGGCACGGCCGTATTCGCCCGGTACCAGATGCGGATCGCCGAGACGCCGCCGACCGGGTTCCAGCTCAGGGTGACTTTGCTCGGGCTCTGCGCGATCGCGTGCAGGATAATGGGATTGGCCGGACGGTTGACGCCGGCCAGATAGGCTGCCCTGACCACGGTCGTGCTCAATCTGCCGTTTTTTCCCCTGAGCACCAGCGCGCAATACAGCTTTTTAACAACGCCGGTGTTGAAAAGCGGGTTACCGACGGTGATACTGTCGCGGCCGTTTGTGGCGTTAATGGTGGCCATTTCAGCCTGCAGGTTGAACCACTTGGTTTGAGTGGAATCGGTAAAATTCGGGGTTGATTGGCCGGTGTCGGTGCCGAACCATATCGCAAAAGCGTCAACGGACGATGCATCCACGGTTTTCAAGTTGGACGCGGTGAAAATGACGGAATCGGTGCCGTTGATGTAGGTGCCGCTCAGGCTCGCATTATTGACAGGAGGGAATGTGTCCCGCATGAGCACGGTTATGCCGTTGGCTGCATTAAACGCGCTCCACGACCACGAGTTCCCGTTGTACCAGTGCACCTCAGTCATGAAACCGCAAAACGAATCGGCGGCCGCGAGCGTGACGTTGACCGGGGCCGTGAAGGGTTGGGCCGCCGCCTGCATTGCCGTGATGGCATAGGTGCCGCAAATGGTGCTTGACTGTTCCGAAGCGGGAATGACATTGCCGGATTTATACCACAGCCGCAGGCTGTCGGCATACGGAAGGGTGGGAAAAGCGGTTGCTATGCCGGTGACATCGAAGAACGATATCTGCGCGGTTCCCGGTGAAAGGTACTTTCCCGAAATCCCGACCGGGTTGTCCTTGAAGGTCCTTATCGTGATGGTCGCGCTGTCCAATTTTTTTCCGGTCTGGTCAACCAGTATGAGCCACGCCGAAAAAGATCCTGCGGAATCATAGGTATGGGTCGGCTTGCTGTTATTGGTGGTGTCAGAATTACCGTCGCCGAAATACCACAATCCTTTCGTGAAAGGGCCAGTTGAATTATTGGTAAACGTTATAGGGGTACCCACCTTGGCGATGGTGTCGGACACCGTGAAAAGCGCCTTGACAGGCACGTTGACCGTGAGCTGGCCGGCGTTGGTGGAAGTGGCGGAACCCGCAAGATTGGTCACCACCACGGTGTAGGCGCCGCCATCGGTCTGCGCTACAGGCGCGATTGTAATTGACGGGCCGGTTTTTCCTGTCAAGTTAACGCCGTCTTTTCTCCATTGGTACGTATAAGGAGGGGTTCCCGTGCCCACGGTTGCCGTAAACGTAACCGAGGGCGCGCCCACCAGCACGGTCTGTAATGCGGGACTCACCGTTACGTTCGTCGGTTTGAGCCTGACTATCACCGATGCTTGCGTGCTGAGCAGGCTGTCGGTGGCGTTTTTCACCATCACTGTGTAAAAGCCTCCATCAGAGGCCGCAACCGGGGTCTTGGTGTAGGTTGCTGCATTGGCGCCCGGTATATTGACACCGCCGAGTTTCCATTGGTAAGTAGTGGCATTTGTCGCGGTGACGCTGAGCGACAATGTCCCACCCTCATTTACCGTATCCGGCGTCGCGGGCTGATTGGTGATCACCGGCGCATTGGAGCTCTGCACCTGGACTGTCCCTGTTGCTGACCCAGCGCTGTATGCGGTCACGCCGCCGTTTAGCGTCACCGACTGGCCTGTAGCACCGTTCGCCTTATTGTCCACATGGTTCCAGGCACGGAAGATAAAAGTCGCGGGACCCGTATAGGTGGCGTTGGGAACAAACCGCACCATTGCCGAAGAATCGAGGAGCGTTGCGCTTAGGTCGCTCACCGTGCCGACCGGCGTCCAGTTGGTTCCCGGGTTCGTAAGGGAGTACTGCCATGCGCCGTTTGTGTTGTCCGCGCCGGTCACGGCGATGCCGCGTCCGGCAAAGCCGAGCACTTCCACATTGTCAATCAAAAGCGAATCGGTATATCCCGCCGGCTGCTGGACAACCCACGTTAGCGCTTTAACCAAGGCCTTGCTCAAGGCCGTGGGCGTGGGTGGGTTCCCCAGTTGGAAAAGATTGGCCCAGGTGATGCTGACCTGTTTCCAAGCGGAAGGTGACGAGGGCAATGTATCGCCCCAGGAATATTGCGATTGCGGAATGTCGGTCGTTTCCACTTTGAGAGTATGCTTGCTGCCTTTGTACCAGTACCTGAAACCTGTCGCCTGTGTCAAATCGCAGGGGGGTGTTGCCGCGAGGGCAACCGAAAGCAAAACGTAAGGCGTGTATCCCAGCGGTGGCACGCCGTTGTCGGCGAGAGTGAAGGTTATTCTTGCACATTGCGAATTGCCGTAGCCCCCCGGAGACGGGCCGGTAAACGGCAACTGTGGAAAAACAGTCCCGACGCCGGCAGACCACGTGGTCCACGTTCCGCCCCACTTCGAGGTAGTACCGGTGTGTTCGAAATCATCGACCATGGTGCCGTTTGTAACGATAGGGTTGAGAAAGGAAGAAACGGTGGATCCTGGAGGATTTGCATCACCCTTGGCAACAGGCGGGGCCAGCGTGGGGTTCACCCCGGAAAGAATGGGAGCGCCCGCCTGCGTTGTTCCATGCCATAACAGCAAAACAGCCGCAAGCATTAAGCCATTTATAAAAATCTTTCCGCGCGTCGCTTTTCTCATAGGACAGTCCTCGCTTAAAAAAAACATGAGCGCTAACTAAAATTTATTTTTTTTCATTGATAAAGGATAACAACCGCACCACCTTAATCGTATAAACCGTCGTCAGCATTATCAATATTATATAGTACAGTCGCAATTAATATTATTCAAGTTCTCTTTTTCTCAAGAAAAACAGGGAAAATATTCGGTGGAGTAACCATAGTGGACAGCATCGGGAAAGTAAAACCAGCACGTTAGCAACTCCGGTGAAATTAAAACAGGCCGCCCCTCTCACGTCTGTCTTAATGACAATAATATAACTATAAAAAAATACAATATTTAAGAAAAAAATGCAGGAAAATAAAAACAGGCGGGTTGGATCGGCCGCAGAAGGATAACTTTACCCAAAAATCTCGCCTTCCACCATGCCGCACAGGCAATGGTACACCGGCTGGTGGAGTTGCTGGACTTTATAGGTCACCTCTTCCGGCACGCGGATCAATACGTCGCAGCCGAGGTCTTTCACCCTGCCGCCGCTTTTTCCCGTAAGGCAGATGATCTTAAGCCCGAAAATTTTCGCAACGCATATGGCGCGTATGACGTTCTTTGAATTTCCCGACGTTGTCAGGGCGATCAGGACATCGCCTTCCCTGCCGTAACCGAGCACCTGCTGGCCGAAAATCATTTCGGAGTCTTCGTCGTTGGCGATGGCGGTGACGAGCGGTGAATGCGCCGAAAGCGATATTGCGGGAAGCTGGCGCTGAAGGTGGCTAAGCAGAAATTGCTTGTCGTTCAGGGTGATCGCGCTCGCCTTTATTTTTTCGGAATCCTGTTTTGCCAGGGGTCGTTTGAGCGAGAACTTGTTCATCAGTTCGCCCACGATATGGTCCGCGTCGGCCGCGCTGCCGCCGTTCCCGCAGATAAGCACCTTGCCGTTCTTTTTAAAACAGGCCACGAGGATTTCGAACGCCCTTATAATATCTTCCTGGAAAGACTCAAGCACCGGGTATGCGGTGAGGCATTCGTCAAGGTATTGTTTGGCGGACGATTTCATAAATATTCCTTCTTCGTGTAAGATATTAAATTGGGCGTTCCCCTCCACCTCGCAAACGCTCGGTGTCGGGTCGGCCCTCACTCCGGTCTCGGCTGACGCCTTGGGCTGTCACGGCCCGATGCCGCGAAACGCGGCGGCAAACCTTATCAACTAACCATATTCCAACGGCGCCAATCGCACATGATTTATCAAATAACTGTCCAAGACAAAATTTGTTCTCTCTTTTTTCTTTACCGTCATCCGTTAACAGTCAACGGTCAACTTTATTTTTCCTATTCTTTCGGCACTATTCTAATCGCTCCAACGTCCGCCGACTGAGCAAACAGCGCGTATTCCCTGAGCGCATCGGAGATCACCCGTTTGCGCCTGGGTTTGAAGGCGTTCTTGCCTTTTTTCAATTCGGCTTTCCTGCGCTTTGCCAGCTCGGCTGCGGTAAGTTTGACATTGATTGTCCGTTTTGGTATGTCAACCTCGATGCTGTCGCCGTTCTTGACCAATGCTATGTCTCCTCCAGCGCCAGCCTCCGGAGAAACGTGACCTATCGACAATCCGGAAGAACCGCCCGAGAACCGCCCGTCGGTGAGCAGCGCGCATTTCGCGCCCAGATGCATGGACCGCAGATACGACGTAGGATACAGCATTTCCTGCATGCCGGGGCCTCCCTTTGGCCCTTCATAAATGATGACCACGATGTCGCCTTCTTTTATTTTTCCGGCAAGAATGCCGTCGGCAGCCTGTTCCTGCGAATGGAACACCTTTGCCGGGCCGCTGAACCGCAACATGGATTCTGCCACGCCCGCGGTCTTGACGACGCACCCTTTTTTCGCAATGTTGCCGGACAAAACCGCGAGCCCGCCATCCGTGCTGTAAGGGGTCGCAGCGCTGCGTATGCAGCCTTTTTGTCTGTCTTTGTCAAGCTCCGGGTACATCGCCGCCTGCGTGCCGAGCTGAAGGTTGCGGGCGGCGCCGCCCGGCGCGCTCTTGCAATTCTCAACCGCCTCGCCCGTCACCATCGGGCCCATGATGTCGTTTTTCCGGATGACGTCGCCGAGGGTGCCGCCCGCGACATGGACTGCCGATGTGTCAAGGAGCCCGGCCCGGTCGAGTTCGGCCATGATGCCCATGATGCCGCCGGCGCGGTTGACATCCTCCACATGGAAATGCGAGCTCGGCGCCACCTTGCACAGCACCGGGACCTTTTTCGACAGCGCATTGATGTCCTTCATGGTAAACGGCACCCCGGCCGCGTGCGCGACGGCGAGCAGATGCAGAACCGTGTTGGTGGATCCGCCCATGGCGATGTCAAGGCTCATGGCGTTGAAAAACGCCTTTCGCGTCGCGATTGAACGCGGCAGCACCGATTCGTCGCCGTTTTCGTAATATGCTTTTGTAATTTCCACAATGCGGCGAGCGGCGTTTTCAAACAGACGGATCCTGTTTTTATGCGTGGCCAGAACGGTGCCGTTGCCGGGCAGCGCAAAGCCGAGCGCCTCGTTGAGGCAGTTCATCGAGTTGGCGGTGAAAAGGCCCGAGCACGATCCGCACGACGGGCATGCCGCGAATTCGATGCCGGCGATGTCCTCGTCGGGCACGGCACTGTCCGCCGACATGACCATGGCGTCGATGAGGTCGTACTTTCTCCCCTTCCAGACGCCGGCCTCCATGGGGCCGCCGGAAACGAACACCGACGGCACGTTGAGACGCAGGGACGCCATCATCATGCCGGGCGTGATCTTGTCGCAGTTGGAAACGCATATCATGGCATCGGCCATATGCGCGTTCATCATGTATTCAACGCTGTCGGCGATGAGCTCGCGCGACGGCAGCGAATACAGCATGCCGTTGTGCCCCATGGCAATGCCGTCGTCGATGGCGATGGTGTTGAACTCCGCGGCGAAATATCCCTGTGCCTCGATGAGCTTTTTGAGGTGCTGGCCGATTTCGTGAAGGTGCACGTGGCCGGGCACGAACTGGGTGAACGAATTGACAATGGCGATTATCGGCTTGCTGAACTGGTTTTCCTTCATGCCGTTCGCGCGCCACAGTGCCCTGGCGCCCGCCATTCTCCTGCCTTCGGTCGAGACCGCGCTGCGTAATTGTATCTGCATGGATGCTCCTCCACTTTGTTACTTGATATGAACTAATAGAAAATCGTTGATAAAAGGCGGGTTTTCAAGAAATTTATTGAAGGACGGCATTCTCGAATTCATCCGGCAATTTATGGCCGTGTGATTTCTGGCCGCTGACTCCTGATCGCCGACCGCTGAAATCCGACTTTCATTTTTTCTGAAGGCTGTCGAGAAGCTGCTGATATTCCTTGGCTTTAGGGGTTTCGGTAAAGGCGATTTGATTTGCAGAAAAAACCTTTTCTATCTGGTAGAATTTCGTGAACGTCCCGGCAGGATGCGCCGTGGGCATACCGGTAGAATCGGCAAAGCACCAGTCGCGCGGCATGAACACCGGCGAGGAACCGGGCACGAACTGGTCGGCGGTGAAATCGAGAACATATTCCACGCTGTCGATCACGATGATGTCGAAGCTGTGGAACGCGCTGACAAACACCCCCTGGCCGCGGTAGCAGGGAATTCCTTTTTGCGTGAAATACTTTGCCACCAGGCTCGAAAACGGCACGCACGCGCCCTCGTCATGCGGATCTATCTTTGCGGTGTAGGAGGCATAGATGTCGCGGGCCAGCCCCGCATATTTTGAACAGAACGCGGCTCGAGACACCGATACGGCCGATGGAAATATTTTTGCGGTCCGCTGCCCGCTGGTGAGGATCCTTGCGCAGGCGGTATCGGAAAGCACTTTTGAAAACCCGGTGAAATAACCGTTCTTAACCGGACAGCTTGGCGGCCCTTCAACATAGGTCGTGTCATTCTTATTGACATGCGGGATAAGCGGCACCACGCGGCATTCCACCCTGTTGCCCTTGACAATCCGCTTTTTCTCCCGGTTGTCCTCCACCCAGAGCAGGGTGAAGCGCTTCCGCGTGGCAACGCGGGTAAAATTGGCTTTCTTAAAACCAATGCCGTAGTCCGCGTAAACATTAAAGGAGGCGGCACCTGGATATTCCGGCCACGAAATCGTTACCGCGTCCTCGGTGAAGGTCGCTGAAACAGGAAAGTTGCAGACGAGGCTGTCGCCGGCAAAGCAATAAACACAAGCGGAAAAAACAAGCAGCAGGAATCTGGCAGCCGAAGAAAGCATTGGTCAAAAATAATTGAAAATCATCCGACAGGCATTGGAAACCGGCGGCGGTTTGCGCAGCGCTTCACTAGTCGCGGAAATCGTGTTCGTTCGCCGGGCCGCTCTGATCCGTTCCCTCGTTTTCTTCCTCAGCGGATTCGATGGATTCCGCGACCGGAACGTTGCTTTCACTGGGCGCCGCGGGCTTCTGCTCGGAATACGCCGGCGCCGGCAGCCGGTCCCGGATCTCCTTGAGCAGCCGGATGATGATGTCGTTCTGCTTGACAATACGGTCATTCATTCCCATGGGCTGCTTGAACCGGTCGTTTCTCCGCCGCGGATGCTGCCCGCCGCCGTTGAATCCGGTGGCCGGGCTGTAATTAAACGCCGTGCTCGGGCTGTAGTTCGGCATCTTTTCCGGGTATTTCGGCTGGCCCATACCGCGGTTGTTGCCGGGATTGAGAACGTTTCCTCGCTGTGAATCATCGTTATTCATCCGCACAGACTCCTTTCCTTTTGCCGGGAAGACGCACTTGACTAATCACATGAACGTGAAAGCATTCTTGACATTGATGATGAGTTTATGCTGCCTGTTTCAGGCACACATAGGCCGCCGCGCGCGGCTGATATGATGGACGGGTTTGGCTGTCTATTGGATATTATACCACGGTGGGGGGATCGGTGCCAGGGAAAAATAAAAGAGCAGAATGAACGCGTAGGCTCAAATTAAATGTAACCGAATACCTATCGGATACATACTGTTTTTAATTCGTAGGCTCATAATTAAGGTAACCCAAGCAGAAAGGGGTTATCTCCTATGGGCCACAAAGAAAAACATGCTTATCGACAGG
>DATJAL010000054.1 GCA_035516255.1 Chitinivibrionales bacterium
TGGCCTTTTTTCCAACAGAATTTTCTGAGGAACAGTTTTGCCCTGTTTTCAGTTTTCCCTATGAATTCAAAGGTTTCTAATTGACTAAAGCCCATATGCACAAGATAATTCCTGTGCAAGATGTTTTATAATTACCTAAAACAATTCTTGATCTACATCAAAAACAAGGCATTTTTATTTGATGAGGATGAATGATCATTTGCCGTCACCGCTTTTTGTATATTTTCTCTATCACATCCTTCAATCGATTTGAAGAAAACAATAATGACCCGCTCCGGTCTTGACATCGTCGCAGCAAAATTTCCCAAAGAACTTGCCGGGAAAAAGATCGGCCTGCTCTGCCACGCCGCTTCGATCACGTCGAAATACCGCCATGCCGTTGATGTTTTTCTCAAATCCCCCTGCAAGCTCGCGGCCCTGTTCGGCCCGCAGCACGGCATGTTCGGCCAGACCCAGGACAACATGGTGGAATGGCAGGGATACACTCATCCGGTGCTGAAGATCCCGGTGTACAGCCTTTATGGCGAAACCAGGAAGCCCGGCAGGGAAAGCCTTTCGGCGCTCGATGCGTTCGTGGTTGATT
Organism: Chitinivibrionales bacterium; assembly: GCA_035516255.1. Classification (NCBI taxonomy): domain Bacteria; kingdom Pseudomonadati; phylum Fibrobacterota; class Chitinivibrionia; order Chitinivibrionales; species Chitinivibrionales bacterium. Next base: position 584 of record DATJAL010000054.1, read on the forward strand.
TGCAGGACGTGGGCGCGCGCCCCTACACATACGTCTGGACCGTCAAGCTTTGCATGGAGGCTTGCAGCCAGGCAGGCATCCCTTTATGGATTCTTGACAGACCAAACCCGATCGCGGCGCTGCCGTTTGACGGCCCAATGCTTTCGGACAAATTTCATTCGTTTGTCGGCGGCGCGCCGATTCCGCTTTGTCACAGAATGACGATGGGAGAGATGGCGCTGCTCCTTAAAAACTTTTATTTTCCTACTGTCAACCTGCAGGTCGTTTGGATGAAAGGATGGCAAAGGAATTCCCTGTGGCCCGAAACCGGCTTGCCATGGGTGCTGCCGTCTCCAAATATACCAACATTTGATACGGCGGTGGTGTATCCCGGCACAGTCCTTCTTGAGGCGACAAACCTATCGGAAGGGCGTGGCACAACACGGCCGTTTGAAATCATCGGAGCGCCGTATCTTGACGCGGATAAACTGGTGAAAGAAATCGCACCATACGATCTTAAAGGATGTGTTTTCCGTAAGCACGATTTTATGCCGACGTTCCAGAAATGGCAGGGTAAATATTGTTATGGCCTGCAGGTGCACGTGACCGATCCCCGAAAGTACGAACCGGTCCTTACAACGGCGGCGCTGCTTCAGGCTGTCATCAAACATTCGGATGGCCAATTCTCATTTAAACAGCCGCCCTACGAATACGACACGGTCAACATGCCATTCGATATCCTGTCCGGCGACACGACCCTGCGGAATGCCTTCATGCGCGGTGCTGACCTGCGCAAGGAAAAAGAATCCTGGAAGCAATCGTATAAAGCGTTTCTTCCCGTCTTTAAAAATGTCTCGCATTATCCGGAGAAGGCTTCGTGACCGGATTCATTCTCGCAGCCGGATTCGGCACGCGGCTCAAGCCGCTTACCGACCATGTTCCCAAGGCGCTTGTCCCGGTTTGCGGCATTCCGCTGTTAAAAAGAGCGCATGATTTCTTCTCGGCAAACGGATTTGACAGGATTGCGGTCAACTCGCACCACCATCCTGAGCAAGTGCAGGATTTTATAACTGATGCAAAACTTGACTGCGTTATATTCCATGAGGCGGGAAAAATCAGGGGCACCGGAGGCGCGCTGTTTTTTGCGAGGGACTTTCTTGCGGATGAGGAATATTTCTGCGTCGCAAATGTTGATATCGTTGCCACGCTTGATCTTAGGTCGCTGTTTGGGGCGTTTGTTAACATGAGTTGCGGCGCGGGACTTGTTTCTATTGTGTCAACCCGTGGTACGCTGTGGTACGATGCGGAAACAAAAGACTATATCGGCGCGCGGTCGGAACAATCCGGGGTTCCCGGCGGATGCAGGGGAGAGCCCCGCGGCGCTGAATTCATGGGAATAGCTTTTTACAAAAAGGAAATCATCAACCTTCTCACTGCAGAGGATTTTTCCATTCTTCCCGTGTGGAAACGCTGCCGGGAGCAGGGAATGTCAGTGAAAATCATTGAGGCAAAGCCGGACTATTGGATTGATTTAGGTACTCCCGCAACCTTGGCCGGAATTCATTTTGACGTTCTTGACGAAAAGTGCCGGCTTGCGGTTCCGGAGCACCTGATCGTTGACGGGAAAAAGAAAAAGGCATGTCCGCGATCGTTTGATATGTCGCTGCGGGAAAGACTGGGACCCTATTCGTGGGTCGATGCACCGTTCATGCCCTCGTCCTGCGAAATTTCACGCTCAATTATTTTCAGCGATGCCGTTGTCCCTGAACACGCAATCGTAAAAAACTCACTTTTTACAAAATACGGGGCGATCTCCTTTGGCTCCTGAGCCTGTACTATTGACACCTGCGCAAAAGACGTTTCTTGCAGACGTGATACCGTCTTTCAGCCCGGATTCGTGGTCGATCACCTCGGCAGGAAACGCCGGCTCCGACCGCAGGTTTGTCCGGATAAAAGCGCCTGTTAAAAACGACTCATATATCCTGGTTGTCTGGGACAGCAGCGACCACGACTGGCGCCGTTTTCTTTCCATCCAGAAGGATGTCTCGGCGCATGTGCCGTTTTTGCCGGCTATTTTTGCCAGCGACGACGGCCACGGCCTTATCCTTGAGGAAGACCTGGGTGCATTGACATTAAAGAAATATTGCGCATCAGGAGCGGCGACAGCGGCATCCATGGAGGCGATCTACAAAAAGGCGCTCGACGCGCTTGTGCAATGGCAGCAGCTTGACATCGGAGCAAGCGCAACGATTGCGGCGCGCGACATGGACCTCGAGATGTTTTTGTGGGAAAGCGACTATTTCACCCAGCACTGCGTGCGGGAATATTTCGGACTCGAAAAGCTGGTCTCCGCCGAATGGGAAAATGAGCGCCGGGCCATAGCCCGGGAAGCGGCCGGCTTGCCGAAGGTATGCATCCACCGGGATTTCCAATCCGAAAACATCATGCTGGCGGCTGAAAAAATACGGTTTGTTGATTTTCAGGGCGCACGCCGCGGCCCGGCCGGTTACGACGTGGCGTCGCTGTTGCTCGATCCCTATGTGAAGCAACTCACGCCGGCGTTTTCCGGGCTGCTGCTTGAATATTATATGTCAATAGCGCCGGGCAACATCGATGAACGGTCATTCAAAATTTGCGCGTTGCAAAGGCTCATGCAGGCGCTCGGGGCATTTGCCAATTTATCCATCCATAAAGGGAAGGAATGGTATCGCGCGTTTATTCCGGTTGCGCTTAAACGGCTGGAGCTAATGGCTGATGGGCAGAGTATGTTCCCCGTGCTTCAGGAAATCGTCCGGGCATGTGGTGAAGCGTGCAAGAAGAAATGCTGAGGGTTATTGTGCCGGATAATCCAACAACGTTCCCCTATTCAACAGCCATTGCGGGTCAAAAGCGGTTTTAATCGCCCTCATTTCCGCGATCGCTTTTTTACCGTACATTTCCCTCAGATATGCCGTCTTCAATTTTCCTATCCCATGCTCCGCCGAGACCGTGCCGCCGGCCGAAATCGCGGCCGCCATGAGTTCCCCGTACAGCTCTTTTGCTGTCGCCATTTCTTGCGAGTTGCGCGGAATCAGATTGATGTGCAGGTGAAAATCGCCGAGGTGGCCGAACGCCGCATGCGCCAGACCGCTGGCCTTGACCTTGTCGATGCTCCAATCAAAGGTTTCCTCGAATTTTCCCGATGCGAGAGCGGTGTCCGTCGAGATTTTGCGTATATCCGGGTGATCACGCTTGTACCGGGCGATGGCGCTGTTGACCGCCTCGGGAATGCCGTGCCGTATCGCCTTGAGCTTCTCAATTTCCTTTGGTTTGAATCCGCTCCAGGTATCATCAAAGGAAGAACCGTGGCTCGACAGCGATTCCTCCCATTTGTCCATTTGATCCTCAAACTGCGCGCCGCTATCGTCGCGGCATTCCCAATAGACGGCATATTTTTTGTCCGGCGGGAAATCGGGAAGAGCAAAAGGCAAATCTTTTTTCACCGATTCAAGGAACGCGACGGCAGTCTCGTCAAAATATTCTATTGCGAGAACCTGTTGTTGATCTCTAAGAAAAGATGCGAATCCAAAGGCCGCTTTTCTGGAAGGAAAAAAACTGAGTCCGGCCGCAAAAAAAGGTTTCGGCGCCAGCCTGATTCCCACCATTGAAAAAATCCCGAGCGTTCCTTCCGAACCGATAAAAAGGTCTATGAGATCCATGTCGTCCGCCGCATAATATCCGCTCGCGTTTTTAATTGCGGGGATTCTATAGGCAGGCGCGTTGACGGAAAAGACGCTTCCCTGGCCGGTAGTGACAGCAAAAACGCCGTTACGTGCCTTGCAGTCGCCGCGCTTCAAATTGAGCGTGCCGCCGTTTGCAAGCACAACCGAAAGGGAATGCACCCAGGCACGCGTCGGCCCGAAATGGAAGGACCGCGCGCCGGACGCGTTCGTCGCCACCGTGCCGCCGAGCTGCGCCGTTGTTTCGGTGGGGTCTGGCGGATACAGCCATTGCTTTCCTTCAAGCAGGTTTGTTCCGGGAACCGGATACGGCCATGCCCGGGGCCGATCAAGAAAGGCCGCGATATTTTCAAGCGTAATTCCCGGCTCGCATAAGAGCACCCGCGTGCCATCGTCGCTTTTGTCAACACTGAGGATTCTGTTCGTCTCCGATATGCAGATTGCGGTGCAGCCGTCTGTCGGCACGCATCCGCCGGCTATTCCGGTCTTGCCGCCAATTACGGTGATTGGGGTACCGTCGCGGTTGCAACCGCGAACAACGGAAAGAAGGTCGTTCAGGTTTTGCGGAAAGTAAACCTTTTCCGGAATTCCCAGTGTAAAGCGGGACTCGTCGTACAGAAGCTCGGGCGCCGCTTCCCGAATGGTTTCTCTGCCGATAAATGATTTCATGAGGGTCGAATAAGGTTGGGGAGGCGGTCAAGCCCGGCGAATGTTTCTCAGATACTCGTTGAACAGGTAAAATCCCAGCCTCACCTGCAGGGACGTTGTTTCTTCTTCCGCCTCCTGTTGCGTACAGAGGCACACGGCGGTGGACTCGCCGTCGCTTTTGCTGCCTGCCTTTCGCCCTTCAAACGAGGAGAATTCCTCATTGGAAAGGGGCACAATGCATCCAAAGTAAAAAATTCCCTCGTCGCATGCGCCGGGCGAACTGTAGAGCGGGCCTTTATGAAGGGGGCGCAGGGCTTCCGTGGTGATTGAAAGGCCCGTTTCCTCTAAAAGTTCTTTTACCGCGACCGCTTCAACGTTATTTATTTCACGGTCAAGCATTCCCGCGGGAAATTCCAGATTGAGCGTGCCGTTGCCGATCCTTCGCTGCCGGATCATCAGATATCGCTCGACGCCCGTGTCCTTGTTCCTCAGCAGCGCCACGACGATCGCGGCATGCCCGCGGATGAAAATGTATTTGGGGAGCTTTTTTTTCTGCGGATCAGTGACGTTTGCCTCGCAGAGCGCGAACAGGAGCTCGCCGTTTTTGCTGTGGAGCAGGGAAATGGGCGTGAGACCGTTGATCGTGCAGCCGGCATCGCGAAGGGCCTTTTCCCATTGAAGCACTTTGGGCTCGGAGCGGAAGTCGGAGGGAAGCATGATTTTGTTTTAAAATAACATGTTCGGATGAGATAAAGTATATGAATTTTTATGTGCTATTTTAGTGAAGGGATCCTAATGGATTAGATCCATCGTAAACCGATTGCTAAAGATCTATGACATTGCAGGACGGCTGGTTTGCTCGCTTGTCAAGAAGAAGCAGGCCGGTGGAAGGTATGCTGTTGTCCCGCCTGTAGAGAATATACGATCGGGCAATTATCTTTATTCATTTACCGCAGGGGAGTATAAGGTACAGAATAAATTTGTTATCATCCGATAACATTTTGAGTTTTGCGTCCTTTGCGAGAGATTTTTTTAAAAAAATACTTACACCACCGACCCCGACTCCCTCCACACCGAATACTTCACCCGGTCTTTTCCCTCTTTTTTCGCGGCGTACATCAGGGCGTCGGTCTTTTTGATGATCTCCTCCACGCTCGAGGGTGGGCGGATGAAGGTCATGACGCCGATGGAGAACGTCACCGGCCAGCGCGCCCGGTTCATCCGTTCGTCGAGTACCGCATGCACCTTGTCAATCACCGCCTGCGCCTGCCCGTCGCCGGTCTCAGAGAGCAGCAGCACGAACTCGTCGCCGCCGAGGCGCGCGAAGAGGTCGGTGGAACGTATGTTTTTCAGGATCGTCGCGGCGACGGTGCGGAGCACCAGGTCGCCGGTGTCGTGTCCCATGGTGTCGTTGATTGCCTTGAAATCGTCGAGATCAATGTAGGCGAGGGAGAAGGGGTGCTTGTACCGTTGCGCCCGGTCAATTTCGATCATAGCGCCCTCGAAAAAGGCCCTGCGGTTTGCGGCACCGGTGAGCATGTCATTCCGCGCGAGGTTTTTTTCCGACGCCAGCGCGGTCTTTAGACGTGAGAGGATTTCGACGACAATCAGGAAAATGCAGAATTTCACGGTGACGTTCCAGTACGGCACGATCGGATGCGAATACGATGAATGGGAAATGACGTCGGAAAAAAACCACGCCGCCGCGCCGACCACCGCAATGATTCTGCCCGCATGCCGACCCGAATACCATGTCGCCATCAGAATGGGAAGCAGGTAAAACACCAGAAATGAGAGATCGGGGCCCGTGATGTTGTCGAACACCCAAAAGAAGATGATGGCGACGATGTAAAAAAGGTAGAGTACGGGCTGAGGAACCGAATAAATGAATTGAGATAAACGCATGGTGTCTCTATAGGATAAGTATAGAATAAAGGCAGAAAAACTACCACTTAAACAGTATTTTTGCCGATTTCCACCCGGCGGCGAGGAGCACCGAAAAGGCGGTGAGGACGAGGACGCCGGGAATTCCCTTGAGAACAAAACAAAAAACGGCAAGGAAGGGAAAGAGAAGGAGCAGTCCCGCAAGCATGAATTTTTCCAGGTACACGAGAAAGACATATTTGCGGAACTCTGATGGCTTCTCGCAATAATAGCGGAGGAAGCGCATGCCCTCCTGGTTCCATTTTCCCTTGAGCCGCTTGTGGCGGGCGAACTGAACCATGATGTCGTTCCATCCGTTTTTTTCGGCATAATGCTTGAGAAACGGCGTGGTGAAGCGCACGTGGCCGGTGTCGAGCATGATGTCGATCATAGGGGGAATGAGTTCTTTCTCACCAGGCATGCTCTCGTAAGCGCTGTGGAGAAAGTGGAACGCCCTGAGGTTGTCTCCCTGTTCACGGTAAAAGTCCGCGAGAAACCAGTAGTCCTCGATGCAGTACGGGTGCTCCTGCCTTATGACGGCGTACACGAATTTTTCCATTGCGGAAAAATTACCCATGTTCCGCAGGTGATGGTAGTAATCGCGCATGATTTCAGGATTATGCGGCTCGAGCGCGAGTGCGGCCTCAAACACCTTCTGCGCTTCCTTGTTTTCCTGTTTTTCCGAATAGGCGATGGCCTTGACGCGGAGCGCCTCGGCGTCGATGGGCGAAACGTCGAGCGCCTTGTTTGCCGACTGGAGGGCGAGGTCGAGCCTGCCGCTGTTAAGGTAGGCGTAGGCGCAGTCGACATACCCCACCGGTGAATTGGGATACAGGCGCACCGTTTCCTGCGCGAGCGCGAGTGCGTCGTCCATCTGGTCGTTCTGGGAAAGGCAGAACACGAGCCGCGACAGGGTCCTGATGTTTCTCGGCGATTGTTTCAGGTACTCCTGGTACAGCGCCACGCTCTTGTGCGGTTCGCCGCGGAAGAGGAAATGGTCGGCCAAAAGGTCGCGCGCCTCGTCGAACTGTGGATTGAGCTGGAGCGCGGTTTTAAAGCAAGTCTCGGCATTTTCGTGATCCCCGATGCGCTCGTAGGTGATGGCGGCGTTGCGGAACGTGTCGGGATTGTCAGTCCCTATTTTCAGGGCTTTTTCGAAATAACCGATGGCCCGGTCGAACTGGTTCAGCTCGGTGCAGTACCAAATCATGGCGCTGAGCACCGCCTCGACATCGGGATTGTACCGTTCGGCGCGCAAAAGATATTTGGCCGCTTTTTTAAAGTGGTCGAGCTGGGCAAAGGCATAGAACAGGCCGAGCAGCACGTCCACGTTTTTCTTGTCGAGCTTGAGGCTTTTATAAAGGTAGGGGATCGCTTCGCGGGGATTGTTCTTTTCCATGTAAACGCGGGAGTAAAGAAAATACAGTTCCCATTCGTCCTGGTACAAAACGGCGTACGGCTCCAGAAGGGCGAGGGCATCGTCGCAGAGGCCTATGTCGAGGAGGTCTTCGACCCGGTCGGACAGATCCTGTATTTCGAGCCATTCTTCCATGAAACGGTGGTTCCTTGCGGGAAAAAATAATTGATAATGAAAGGACGCGGACGGAATTTTAGGGAAGCGCCGCAGGCGGGACTCCTGGCCAGGTTGTCAGAAGTAGAAACCCGGCTGGTGACGGATCACGGTGTTGCCGCGGAGGTAGTATCGGTCGAGCTTGGTGCTCAGCCCGCATAGGATCTCGTACCCGATCGTCTGCGCATGGAGCGCCACGTCGTCCGGACTGATGTATTCGCCGTCCTGATATCCGATTGCCACGACTTCGTCGCCGATGGAAAAATCAGGTTTCGCACCGGCGTCCACCATGATGAAATCCATGGTGACCGTGCCCGCAATGGTGTACCGTTTTCCCTTGATCAGCACCTGGCCCTTGTTGGAAAGCAGGCGGGGCAGGCCGATGCCGTAGCCGAGGGGGATGGTGGCGATACAGGTTTCGGAGGACGTGACATAACGGCCGCCATAGCTGACGCAGGTGCCTTTCGGAACCCGTTTGATCTTTGCGACTTTTGCCTTGAGCGAAATCACGGATTTAAGATGCAGCGGAAAATCTTGCGCCGGGTCCGGTTTGCATCCGTAAAGGGCGATGCCGGGACGCACGAGCGTGCATTCCGGCGAGACCGGAAAGCGCATGATCGCGGCGCTGTTTGCGTAATGGATGAGCTTCGGCGAGATGCCGTTCTGGTGAAGCAGGTCAAGCGCTCCCCTGAACCGTTTGAGCTGGAGGGCGACGGTATCGGTGTCGGGGCGGTCCGCGCAGGCCAAATGGGTATAAGCGCCCTCACAAATCAGTTTTCGGTTTGCCGTAAGCAGCGGAATCACCTGTGAAATCTGTTCCGGTCGCACCCCCAGGCGCCCCATGCCGGTATCGATGTTCAGGTGAAATTTTACCGGTGCGCCTGATTCGTTCCCTGGCCCAAGGTCAAGCGGGTCGTTGCAGGAAAAACTGACGTTGTTTTGGTTTCCCCAGGAGATTTCCTCGGCCGAGCACGGGCCGAGGATCAGGACCGGCAGCGTGACGCCATTGTCCCTGAGCACGCGCGCTTCGCCGGCGGTGGCCACGGCGAGCCATGCAACGCCGCTTTGCTGGAGAGCGCTGCTTACCATGACCGAGCCGCATCCGTAGGCAAGGTCCTTGACAACCGCCATAATGCCTTTTCCGCTTGGCGCGGTGCGCCGTATTTCCGCCAGATTATCAAGGAGGTTGTCTAAGGACACTTCGATATAAGGATTGCAGGATGTTTTATCGTTCACGGTTTGTTTTTCCTGGATGAGTGAATGATTGATGCCAGTTTTAGCGCATTTTTCGTTATCTCATCATATCGTTCCGATTGAATAATGCTCTCGCTGATGAAAGAGGCGCCGGTGAACAGGCCTGATGCGCCGGCTTTCCGGTAAGCTTCCGCATTGTCAATATTCACGCCACCGCAGGGGAATAAGATCGCTTCAGGAAAAGGAGCACTGAGCGACTTGATGTAGGCAGGGCCGCCCACGGCGTTGCAAGGGAAAACTTTTATACCAGACGCACCCGCCTTAATGGCGTTTTCAATTTCGGTGGGCGTGAGGGCGCCTGGGAAACACGGGACATCCGCCGAAATGCATGCTTTGATGACTTCCGGGTTCGAGTCCGGGCTCACGATGTATTGAGCGCCGGCTTCGATGGCGTCACGTACTGATTCCGGGTCGAGAACGGTTCCGGCGCCGAGAAGAAGATCTTTGCCGAAGCGTTTGGCGACCTTTGTAATTATCGTCAGCGAACCGGGAAATGAAAGGGGAAGTTCCAGAACAGGGACCGAGCCTTTGATGAGGGCCTCGGCGACGACAATGGCATTGCCCTCTGACGATGTGCGGAAAATAGGGATAATGCCGATATCGAGGAGAGTAAAAAGCGTTCCGGATTTTCTCATGCTGGCGCGTCCTTCGATGCATTTGTCAGGAAAGTTTTTTATCGCAGATCTCCCACGCATCGTCCTTGCGTTTCCGGAAAAAGCACGAAAAATACCCTTCATGGCAGGCCGCGCCGGTCTGGTCCACTTTGAAAAGCAGGGAATCGCCGTCGCAGTCAGCATACACTTCGCGCACGGCCTGAAAATGACCCGATGTCTCCCCCTTGAGCCACCGCTTTTTCCTGCTCCTGCTGAAATACACCATTCTGCCAGTGGCAAATGTTTCCTCCAGCGTTGCGCGGTCCATGTATGCAACCATGAGCACGCGATTGGTGCTGTAATCCTGGGCGATTGCCGGCACCAGGCCGTTTGCGTCGAATTTTATAAAATCAATTAGGTTCATTGTTCACTTCGATCTTTCAACTCTCAACTTTTAACTTCTTATCTGTCCATTTCCCCTCACCACCCATTTGTATGTCGTCAAGTCAGCCACGCCCATGGGCCCTCTCGCGTGCAGCTTGTCCGTGGAAATGCCGATCTCGGCGCCCATGCCGTATTCACCGCCGTCGGAGAAACGGGTGCTCGCATTCACCATGACCGACGAGGAATCAACAAGCCGCACGAACTGGTCGGCCTCCTCCTTTGAGTCGGTGACGATGGCGTCGGTATGGTGGGAGCCGAAGGCGTTGATGTGCGAAATTGCCTCGCCGACGTTGTCGACCACGCGCACGGCAAGCCGCAAATCAAGGTATTCGGCGAACCAGTCGTCGCGCGTGGCACGTTTTGCCGACGGCACGAGCCTGCGCACCGCTGGATCGCCGTAGAGGATAACGCCTTTTTCAACGAGCGCCGAAAGGATTTTCAGCTTGTTTGGGTTGGAGAGCGCCTTGTCGAGCAGCAGGGTCTCCATGGCGTTGCACACGCCGGGCCGCTGCACTTTTGCGTTGACGACGATGGGGAGGGCCTTTGCCATGTCCGCGAAGCGCGACACATACACGTGGCACACGCCCTTGTAGTGTTTAATCACGGGAATGCGGGATTTTTCCACCACGGCGCGGATGAGCCCTTCGCCGCCCCGGGGGATCACGAGGTCGATGTCGTTATCTTTTGTCAATAGCATATCGATGGCCTTCCGGTCCGTGGTGGGGACAAGCTGGACCGCGTCCCCGGGCAGGCCCGCGCCCGCGCACGCCCTCGCGATGAGCGCGGCGAGCGCCTTGTTCGAAAAAAATGCCTCGCTTCCGCCGCGCAGGATCACGCTGTTGCGCGACTTGAGGCACAGCGACGCGGCGTCGACGGTGACGTTGGGGCGTGATTCGTAGATGATCGCGATCACGCCGATGGGGACTTTCATTTTATAAATGGTAAGCCCGTTGGGCCGCACGTGCTCGTCGAAAATGGAACCAACGGGCGTTGAAAGGTCCGCGACCGCGTTGAGCCCTTTTTTCATTGACTCAAACGCCTTGTCGGAGAGCGTGAGACGGTCGATCATGGGCGCCGCAAGTCTTTTTGCACGCGCCAGGGCGATGTCTTTCCGGTTGGCCTTGACCAGCGCGTCTTTCTGAGCGTCGAGGAGTCCGGCAAGCGAGCGCAGACAATTGTCAACCTTGTCCTGGGCCGTGTCGCCGAGCACGATGCTTGACGCGCGGGCCTTCCGCGCAATCGCATCAATCGTTTTTGTTAAGGACGTCATGGGTGTTTCCTCGGGGTAACCGGTATCGTTTATGGTAGGAAAATAACTATTGCGGGGTCAGAGGATGACAAGGTTGTCCCGGTGGATGAACTCGTCGAAGGCCTTCTGCCCGAGCCGCGCGGCGATGTCGGCGGTCTTGCACCCGGCGATTTTCTCGGCTTCTACCGAGGAATAGTTCGCCAGCCCGCGGCCGATGACCCGGCGCTCGGCGTCCTGTATGTCAACCATGTCGCCGGTCTTGAACGTGCCTGAAATTTTCTGGATGCCGGCGGGAAGAAGGCTTTTTCCCTTTTCGGTGATCGCCCGCATCGCGCCCGTGTCGATGGTGACGGTTCCGCGGGGCTGGCCCGTAAACGCGATCCAACGGTGGCGTGCAGACATTTTTTTCTCGCCGGCCAAGAAGAGGGTGCCTGCCTGGGGATCGGCAAGCACCTGCTGCAGTGTGCGGTGGAAGCCGTCGCCGATGAGCGCGGTGATGCCGGCCCTGGTCACCATCTCGGCCGCTTTGAGCTTGGTGCGCATGCCGCCGACGCTTATTTCGCTCGAGCTTTCGGAAGCGTACCGGTGGATTGCCGGGGTAATGCTTTGAACGACAGGAATCTGGCGCGCTTCGCTGCTCACCGCAGGGTTGGCATCGTAGAGGCCGTTGATGTCGGTGAGGTTCACGAAAAGGTCTGCCTGCACGAGCATCGATAGCTGGGCCGCAAGCGTGTCGTTTTCGCCGAACCGTATTTCCTCCACCGCCACGGAGTCATTTTCGTTGATGATGGGGACGGCGGCCATGTCGAACAGCTGGAAAAGCGTGTTGCGCAGGTTGAGGTACCGCTTCTTGTCCCGCAGGTCGTCCCAGGAAAGCAGCACCTGGCCGATGGGCACGCCATGCTTAGAGAACAGTGATTCGTACATGTTCATGAGGCGGATCTGTCCGATGGAAGCGCAGGCTTGCTTTTCGGGAATCGTCGAAGGGCGTTTTTTGTAACGCAGCGCCATCATGCCGTGCGCGATGGCGCCCGAGGAAACGAGCAGCACGCGCCGCCTGGAACGGACCAGCAGGGCTATGGCGTCCACAAGCCCGCCCACACGCCTGAGGTTCGGGACGTTATCCTGCGAAGTGAGGATCCTGCTTCCGACTTTCACGACGATCGTCGAATTTGCGGTGATTTCCTTGCGGAAGGCGGGGGAGGACATGGGAATTGGCGGCCTTTACCGTGTTTTTTCCATTTTGACAATGGTCTGCTCAAGCTCGACAATTTTTTTTACCATCATGGCCCGCTCGAGATCGAGCGAATCGCGCTCGGCGGAGCACCGCTGGATCGTCTCGAGAAGCGTGTCGAGGCTCCCGCTTTCAATGGCGGTCTTGTTCTGGAGTTTTTTCATGCGCGCCGTAGTCGCGTCGTACTGGTCCTCGAAGCTTTTGAGCACCACGAGGATCTTGACGATGGTGTTGACTTCACCGGTGTATTTGTCCTCGGGATACCGCGCCTTGAACGAGTTGAATGCCTCAAGCGAGGCTTTCGGGTTGGCCTTCGGGTTGTCGTAATAGATGTTGATATAGCCGATGCGGTAGAGGGCGACCCGCGCGGCATCGGTCTCCGCATACGCGGGCGAATTCGCCAGCTCCTCATACAATTTGAGCGCTTCCGGATACCGCTTGTCCTCGAACTTTGACTCGGCCTCGGCAAGAAGCCGTTTTTCATAGGTGTACTGGGCGTGGCTGCTCGCCGCGCACCCGCAGAAAAACAGGGCGGCAACGACACAGAACCGCACCGGCACTCTAACCGGGTGCGGCGGTTTTTGAAGTGTGGTGGGCATGATCGGCATACAACGTGCTGAGTTTCTTATTCGGTGGAGGATTTGTCAAGGTTTATCATCTGCTCGCCGCTCGATGTGTATTCCTCGACGATGGGATTCTTGATCTCCCGCATCTTCCTCGTTACCGCAGAGATCCGGTCGGTCTCCTCGAGGATGACCTTCACGCGCTCCTTCATCTCTTCGGGGTAGTCTTTCATGGACATCTGGAGAAACTGTGCGTTCCCCGAAATGATCATGAGCGGGTTGTTGATCTCGTGGTTGACGGAAGCGACCACTTCGCCGATCGCCGCGAGCCGCTTCGATTTCACCAGCTCCTCCTGCGTCTTCTTGAGGTCGGCGGCCATGTCGTAGAACGCGGCGGCGAGATCGCCGATCTCATCCGTGGGATAGCCCGACTTGTCAAAGGAAAAGTCGCCCTTGCCGATGAGGCTCGCCGATTCCTTGAGGCGACGCAGGGAATTCGTGATGACGAGCGAGAAAAAGAGCGCGAATCCGAGGGCGACGAGCACGACGATGCCGAGGATGATGATGGTCATCTGCTTGATGTCGCTGATCCTTCCCTCGGTGGCCTTGATGGCGCTTTTGGTCTGCTCGTCGATGAGGAAATCGGCCGACTTGAGCGACTTGGTGAGACGCATGTCGGCGGAATCGAGGACGCGGATGAGCGGCAGCCCTTTGTCGCCGGCGACGTATTTCAGGGAGTCGGGACGCTTGCCGGAAAAGGCGAGCGTCGCGAACGATTTGTCGTAGAGCGCCGTATACTGCTCCACGGCGTTGACGAGCGACAGGAGTTTCAGATGGCTTTCGTAATGATCATTGGTGGCGACGGACTTGCGGAACACGCTCGAGTCGAGGCGTGAGATGGCGCTCAGTTCGAGGTTCACCGAATCGAGCCCCTGCAGCATGGTCTTGCCGGTCTGCTTGAAATTCTCCACCGACTCCGACCTGCCGATGGCCTCGAATGATGTCCGGCTCCTCCGTTTGTCGCTCTGCAGGCTCGCAACATTGAGCAGTTCGTTTTTTACATGGTCCTGCCGCTTGAGGATGTCCGCAAGGCTGTTGAGGTCCGATAGCTTGTTGATGAGGATGACGAAGATGGCGTTCAAGAAAATGACGCAGAGGAATCCCAAAAATAATTTGGAGGAAATGGTCAGACGCATAATGCCTTAACGTTTAAAAACGGCGAAGAAACGCGTGAAAAAATTCAAAAATCATGCCCAAGAGAAAGATAAAAAAGGTTTTCCGACAAAATCGAAAGTTCGGGATCGAGCTTGTTGCGCAGCAGCCTGCCCCATGAAAAACGGATGGGCCCCAACGGGGTATCGTAGGCGACTCCTATGCCGATTCCTAACGGCGCCTGGTCAAGGAACTCCGACCCGATTTTCTGCAGTCCGCTCCATCTCAAACTATCAAGTTTCCAGCGATCTTTCCAAGGCCATGCATAACCCCAATCCAACGAGCACGATAAGTACAGGCTCTGTTGGAGCTTCAGCCGGTAATCCCCATGCAACAGGAGCGCGATATCGCCCGGCATCGCGCGCGGCCGTAGTCCGAAAAAGGGAATATAATTGTAAACGCCTATTTCCTTGTATTTTTCTTCGGGCCCCGCTCCCCCTAGGTACACTTTTTCAACGTCAGGCATCGAATCGGTGGCCCACACAAACTGCAACTGGGGTGAAAATGTATGGATTTTTCCAATCGTGTAATACTGGCTGAAATGCCCGTCTATTTTAAAAAAACCTGCTGTTCCGCCGATGACATCATGCGCCCCGCCGATAGTAATATAGTGTTTTTGTCCTTTTTCGGGAAAGGGAAATCTGTCGAGGTCGTCGCCGCTGAGACGCAGCATCAGGTACTCCATGCCGCCTTTGAATGCGCCGAAAGGATCCTTGAATGCCATTGACTGATATACGGCGAATCGCTCAAACCTGATGCCGCCTTCGAGCATGAAAAACTTTCCCAACTGCACCCCGGCGATCCCCATGACGCCCAGTTTCTGCAGCGTCTGCTCCTCGAGTTTCACATGGGTGAGTATTGAGTCAAGCGAATCCGCGTATTCCGAGCGGGTCACTACGCGCTCGCGGGCGAGATATCCCTGGACTTGCACCATGTTCGCGATGGCGGAGGAGAAAATGTGGTTTTCGAGGAGTTCAAACGCATATTTCTCCCTCATCGAACCGTATTGCAGGTGCAGCGATGTGGAGATGCCGAGCCCGAAAAGGTTTTCGTAGGCCGGCTGGACATAGCCTTCGAGCAGATTGTATTCGTCAAACCGGAGGCCGACGCGGGCGCGCCAGTAATCCTGCTCCGTGAGCACGATCTCGACCATTCCGCCGGTGTCCGCGGTGATATTGACATTTTTAAACAAACCGGTGGAATACAATCCCGACATGGCCCTGCTGATTTTCTGCGGGGTGAGTGTGTCGCCGGCATTCATGCCGAGCGAGGTCTGGATGACGAATAAATTGGTGACGTTGTTTCCAGTGACGGAAAATCCTTTAACGATACCGGGTGCGAGCGTCACGACGGTGCTGGAATCCTTGCGCGCGATGGAACGGATCCGGTCAAAGGGACGGCCTTGCGCTGCAAGGACCGTGTACACCTTTTTTTTGAATTCAGCAACGGGAACAGCTGCCGTGCCGACGAATGCCTTTTTAAGGGAGGCGGCGACCGGAGCGATGGCATAAAGAAAAGTGAACGGGCCGGAAACGGAATCACTTCTGTTGCACGGCGCCGGAATGCCCGCAGAATCGGCGGACGCCGCCTGTATTTTTTCAAGCGCGGGAATGGATGCCGCGTAACCGCGCGACACGATGGTGTCCGCTTTGGAAAAATCGGTGTTGAGGATCCCGGAAAGGTCGGGCGTGATGAGCGTCGCGGCGAGCTTTTTTTCCGCCGCTTTCTGCTTGGCAAGCCCGATGTTCACGACCTGGTCGACGAGCCGCGCCGGATTGGAAAGGGACTGCTTGTCCCACAGCGGAGAAGTGACGTCAACGGCGATCACATAGGAGCCGGGAAACTCGTCGAGCCCGACCGACACCGGGATGTTCGACATGAGCCCGCCGTCCATGAGTAGCATGGTGTCAACATTGACAGGAGAGAATATGAGCGGAAACCCGCACGATGCGCGGATGGCGGCGGTGAGGTTGCCCTTCGAAAAGACCACCATGCGGCCGGTAACGATGTCGGTGGAAACGATCCGCAACGGGATGGGGAGGCTGTCAAAATCGGCGCCGAACCGGTGCTGAACTGCCGCGAGCTTCGGCGCAAGCACGGTGTAAAACACCTGGCCCTCGGAGATTGAATGGGGGAGAAGCAGATTGAGATTTTTATCGAAGCGGACCTCGAACAGGTAGTTTCCCGTCTCGCTCTTGCGGCTCATCAGCATTTCTTTGCGCGGCGGCTCGTTCGAAAAAATATCTCCCCAGTCCACCGATTTTGCGAACCGCGCGATGCTGTCGGCGCTGTATCCCGCTGCATAGAGGCAGCCGATGATCGCGCCGATGCTGGTCCCGACGATGAGATCCGGTTTTATGCCCGTCTTTTCGAGCGCCTTGAGCGTGCCGATCTGCGCAAGGCCGCGCGCCCCGCCGCCGCTGAGAACGAGAATGACGCATTGCTTCGGGGAACATCTGGCGGGTCCCGAAAGCAGGCACAGGATGCAGAGAGCCAGTGCCGATAGAAGTTGTATGGTATGCTGCTGGCGCGCGGCCGTCACTTCAGGACTCCTGAATAAATTCCCCAGTCGTTCGTGATGGTTTTGCTTTGACGAAGCGTCGCTCTGTCCCTGAGGGCGATTATTGAAAAGTTTTTCTTGATGATCGTATCAAGAAACCAATCATCCGTCGAATGGAGCAAGAAGACGCTTGAACCCGCCGCGGGCCTGCGCTGCGGCCACAGTGAATACTGGTTGTCCCGTGAATTCGTGTTGAGGGCGAACATTTTGGGATGGTCGGGAAGATAAAAGCCGAAAACCGAAGCTTCCTGGTAGCGCTGCGTGCAAAGGGGCGATGCGCGGTGCGGATCGATCCGCTCCCGAATTCCGTCAATGTCAATTGCCAGCTCCTTCCAGCCGCGCACCTGCGCCGATGGATCATTCTGCGGCGGAAGAGGAAGAAAGGGTATTTGAAAATGGGCGAGTATGGTAGCGGCCGCGACGGCGGCGATCGCCGCGGAGGCAATGGCAAAACGCCGTATGCTTTTGTTTTTTGCCGGATCGAGATTCTCCCAGAAGAGCGAAACAAGAATAATGCCGCTCACATAGGCGCAGGCGGTCCAGTTGGCCTCGACTTTCTTCTGCAGGCTCGCGATGAGGAAAAAGCCGAAAGGAACAATGCAGAAAGAAACAAGGTAGACTATTTTCCCTTGTAAAGTGCTGGCTTTCAGGAAAAACCACAGCGCCCAGGCCAGAAGGACAAACGGAAAAATCGACAGGACGCCGAGCTGGCCCGCAATGAAATCACCGAGCGTATCCAAATGCAGTGCAATGTGCTTATTCAAACCGTGTGACGTTTGGAACATGACAGCCTGCCATCCATGCTGCTGGTTCCAAATCAGGTTGGGAAGAAAAACAATGAGCGCAATGCAGGCCGCGGCATAGGGCTGCCATCGGCCGAACCAGGCGCGGTGGTCGCGGGAAACGGCCAGAAAAATGAAAAGTGAGATCGGAAAAAGGATGAAGGTGTATTTGGAAAGAAGGCCGAGCCCGGCGGCGATCCCGAGAATGATCCATGAGATGGACGATGGCTCAAAGACGGCCTTATATCCAAAGAACAGCGACAGGGACCAGAACAGCACGAGCGGTATGTCGGGCGTGGCGAGAAGCGACCCGACGCAAAACAAAACAACACTGTTGGAAATAACGATCCATAGGAGGAGAGATGAGGTTTTAACGACATACTTTTTAGCAAGAAGGTATGAAACCACCGATGCGAGAGATCCGCAGGCAATGACGGCAGACCGTACGCCGGGCAGTGTTTCGCCGAAGACCTTGCGTGATAGGAAAATGAGCCAGGCGATCATGGGGGGATGGTCATAATAGCCCCACGAAAGGTCACGCGACCAGTCCCAGTAATAGGCCTCGTCCGGCACAATGGGAAGAAATGCGGCGTAGATCAGCCGGAAAAGAAACACCGCGGCGAGCAGCGAATATGCCAACAGGTCCGTCTTGCGGAATTGGCCATGAAAGACAGCATTTATGCCGGCGTTTTCTTCCAAGAAGCTGCTGGAATGGGGATCCATTGTAACTCTTTTTCATAAAATACAACGTGGCGGAATAATATGCCTTTTGTTAAAGGTCTGTTTTTGATATTTTAATACTTTGATCAGCAGGAATTAGTGGTAGATATGATAGATGAGTGATGTCACTCCCGCGAAGGCGGGAGTCCAGTTTACGATTAAATGGAATTTATATCAGGATTGGGTTTGATTGATATTTATTATGCCCTTTAACATCCGGCGGCCAGAAAATCTGTTTCAAGGCTTAAATAGATCATCATGTTTCGGTTACACTCTATTTTCTTTTTACCGTTTCTTTTCATCTTCGGATTTTACTCCATGGTCTTTCCGATAACCCTCCGTACCAGCGTGCTTCCGCGCGATGTCCATGAGGCGTCGCTCATGCTCAAATCAGGAGCGCTTGACTCCTTGGAATGGAGCATGCTGCAACCCTATTATGTCCAGCCGATCGAGGTGCCGGCCGGCGAACTTACATATCTCAACGACTTGCTTGACAACCGCCTGCAGGACCTGCCGGTTTCTGGCGAGCAGCTTGCCCGCTATGAGCCTTGGAAACCGGAAGACATTGCGAAGTTTTTTTCAGATTATCCGCAGCTTAAAAAATACGAGCCCATTCTTTCGTTTTCCCATGCCGGGATGCGGCGGATGTCGGATGCCGGCGTGGCCGTTTCCACCGATGAATCGTGGAACACGACGGCGCTGACGCGTTTTTCGTTAAAACCGCATCAGGGGATTTCTTTGCAGGGAACGGCCGGCCTCGGCGACACGGCGCTGCTGTGGAAGCGGCGGACGCTTTCCGCGGCGTTTCCCGGAATAGCCTCTTTTGAAATTGGAAATTTCCAGCAGATAAAAGACGGTGGATTGTTTTACGGCTATTTTCCAAATGATAATCCACCGACTGCGACGCTTTCCAACTGGCAATACGGCATGACCGGCACATGGAACGGGCTGAGCGCAAAAACCGATTGCTGGAAACATGTCGAGGTTTCCGCGTTTTTCCATGACCGCTTGACGGAACAGGCCTACGGCGTTTTCTGCGAAGCAAAACCGAATGACGTGCTTCGCGCGAAGGCGGGAATATCCAGTCTGGCTTCCGCGCCGCAGGACAGCACCGCACCGGCCAGAGATTATTTTGTCCATGGCGGCGTTTCCATGAATAAAAACGGCTACGGCATTCAGATCAATACCGGATTGGAGCACAGCCGCCCCCTGGCGCTGCCGTTCAGCGCGGAATTCACCACGAAGAGCTCGGGCGCGGAAGTAAAGCTCTTTACGGCGAGAATCCCCGGTCCGCTCACCCTGAACCGCAGCAGGATCGCGTTTGACTGCAAGGACGAACTTGACGCGAAAGACAGCTCCGGCTCCGACATCAGCCTGATCGACTGCAGCACCGGATTCAAGGTCTCGAACGCGCTTGCTGCAACCATGGACCTGTCGTCGGTGCTGCAAGGCGGCAACGCGGCGCTCAGCGCGACGGCGGGCGCTTCGGGCAAACTGTTCTTCGATTACCGGGTGTTGTATACGTATCGCATGTCAACTGCAACATCGGTGGAATCTCACGCGGCGCTTGTTTCGATAGACCGCAATTTTTCGTCCCGCGTGAAAGCAGGGCTTTCGATACGGACCTATTCCTCAAGCACGGGATTTCAGAGCGCTTTTTCGCGGATGGTGACCGAGTTTGATCTCCTGCCCGGTTTGAGCCTGGGGCCGTATGCGACATTGTTCGGGACAACGACGCACGAGTGGGATGCTTCTCTTGGCGTCAAGCAGGAACTTCGCTTGTTTGAAAAAACATGGTGCGAATGGGATCTCGCATCGTCAACCGATGAACAACATCAACGGAAATGGGATATGAATGCACGGGCGTATTTTTGTTTTTAGCGCATGCAGTTTGTTTTTGATGATGGCGGCATCGTGCGTACGGCAGCAGGGCGCGCGGGAACGGTTTGCGTTCACGGTCGTCGATGTCGGCGAGGGGCTTGCGCAGATCGGAAAAACGGGCGTGGATGCGATTGCCTGGGACATGGGCGACACCGGAGCCGCAACCGAGTGGAACAGGGTCTACAATGAACTCGGCAGACCGCATTTGGACGCCATTGCCATTTCTCACTCGCACAGCGACCACATGGGCGGATTGAACAGGCTTGGAGATTCGGTAGCTTTTTCCGGCCTCATCATTACCAGCATATTCGAAGACACCGGGCTGATTCGACAAAACTGCGGACCGTGGCAGGGGAGAATATCCTTCAGAACCATAGCGGAGGGCGACACCATCGGCGGATTGAACGGCGTTTCAGTGGAATGCCTGTGGCCGCCGCGCGACCTCGCCGTGAGCGTGCCGGTGATTGACGATGACAAGAACCGGTACAGCCTGTGTTTTATGGTCAGGTACGGGGCAAATGCGGTGCTCATCACCTCGGACATCGACACGTTTGCCGAACAAGAACTGGCTGCTCGCTACGGCTTTTCGCTCGGGTCGGATGTCATCGTAGTGCCGCATCACGGCTCTTCAAGCTCGGTTGACCCTGTTTTCTACGGATATGTCAACCCGTCGGCGGCCGTGATTTCCTGCGGGATAGACAATCCGTACGGGCACCCTGCTCAAAACGTTCTTGACCTGCTTTTCCAGATGCATGTGCAACTGTTCGAAACCGCGATAAAGGGTACGGTTTCCGCCGTGGCCAACGGATACTATTTTGCGGTTTCTCCGCAGAGCATAACCCCGTAATCATATAAAAAAAGGCATCTGCCGGCTTTCCGCCGGCAAATGCCTTGACCCACATTTCTTCACAGTAATGTTTACTGCAACGAAATTCTTTATCAGCTAAGCGTGAGAATGCAAAAGTGTTGAAAAATCCGGCGGGATTACCACGCGCGGCGAACGCCACCTTTGTTGTCTCTGTAGCCACCGCCACCGCCGCGGCGTTCCGTACGCGGACGCGCCTCGTTTACGGTGAGGGGACGGCCTTTGAATTCCTTGCTGTTAAGGGCTGCGATGGCAGCCTGGGCTTCGGCGTCCGTGGGCATTTCGACAAATGCAAAACCTCTCGGCCTTCCGGTGAATTTGTCTTCGATGACCGACACCGTCGCAACCTGGCCGTGCGCCTCGAACAACTGGCGTACATCAGCCTCGGTTGCCTCGAACGACAAATTACCAACGTAAATGTTCATACAAAACACCTCTCTAGAAACTGTTGAATTGATAAGAGCCACTCGGCTCGCTGGCATGATTGCCTGGAAGCAATATAACATTTCCAAGTGGTAAAATCCAAAAGAATAAAGAAAAAAATATCGGCTAAGGGTAATGAACCCCGGTGGGACTGATGGGGTGGGGATTAATGTGACGTGGATTAGGTGTGGGGTAGTGCGGGGAGGAATAAAGATGATAGTCGGAAGACGAACCTGAATTCGTCATTCTGGTCTGACGCTTTTGTTTGCCGCTGCATTGTTCTATAGAAAAAAAACCAGAAAATGGAGCTATTCAAACCAAGATCATTTGACGCTTCAGTCCAAATATCTGTCAGCGTATCACTTATAATTAATCCCTGTAAAAAGGCTACTCTTTATTTCCGCGTCAACCCGTCAACGCGTTTACTTTTTCTCTGGCCCGCGCCGCCTGCTTCAACCCCTCGACATACAGTTTAACCATCTTCACTTTTCCATTGCTGTGCAATTAACCATCCACCGTATGCCGAACCTGTCCGTGCATGCGCCGTAATACGCGCCCCAGAACATGGTCTGCAGTTCCATGGTCACCTCTTGCCGCCTTTGGACAGCGCCTCGAAAATCCTTTTTGTCACTGCCCGTGTGCCCAGGTCAAGCGAAAGGTGAATGTTGTTGCCGGTTTTCAAGGGTAAGCCCATTGATCCCGACGCATCAGTGCCCATCAGTACATAGCCGCCGGGCAGGGAAAGTTCTGTGTTGAACGACGAGGTTCCTGTCCTTTTCGTCAAGGTGCGGCATGCCCTTGCTCCTCTGCACCTCCCCGAACCGCATTATTTTCCGTTGAATTCTCCGCCGAAAACGGCTTTGTAGAAGTTAAATGCACTTTCGGTATTTCGGGGGAAATTAAGGTAGGTGCTGGCTTTTGCCATTGGGAATCTCCTTTTGATTTATCTTTTCAACCTTTCGACTATTCAACTTTTCAACAATACCGCAAAGCAAGGCTCGAACTTCAACAAATTAATTTGTTATTGCAAACTTTTGTGTCACCATAGATTGGCCGCTTTTACACCTCACAAGATAAATTCCTCTTTTCAAAGGCTTTGAAATCAGGCTTGTCGTAGAGGAATTGTTCTGTTGCGAAATTGCTAGTTCTTGTACGAGACGGCCGCGAAAGTCGAAAATGGAAACGGCAGTTGATGTGTTAGGGACGTCCCGAAAAATGACCAGGACCTGACGGGACCTTATGGGACGGATAAGAAGTGACGGCGCTTGACGATATTTCGTTGATGGCGACGCGGAAGAAAAGACACCTTCTATCCGGTAATTATCTATTCCCGCAAGCCTGTTAATCCTGAAAGAACCGTCAGTTTGAGGCGCAAGCGTTATTTCCTGAGAATTTCCATTTGTAAACACTCTCATCCCGGCCAGCGGCCACGGCAACTTGCCCGGATTAACGTCAACAAAACTCTGGCTCCCGATAAAAGCCAGATGGACCCACGCGCTGTCCTTTCTCAAAAACACCGCGCCTGCTGATTTGACGCCGCCCGCCTCGGTGGAAGCGCCGTAGCCGTTCACGAAAAGACGGTCGGAAAGCTTTGCGCACGCGATTGTACCCGAACCTGTCGACAGGCGGTACACTTCCTGGCTGCCGTCGGTGGCGTAAAATCCCCGTGATGCGAGTGTCGTTGGGCCCAGCGCGTAGGTTTTCGCGGAGTCGAAATTGACCGTAACGGTCCAGCCGTCATCAAATGCCGTCTGCTGGACCATTGCATCCGGCGTTATAAAACTGTGGCCGGTCATCCTGGCAAACCCGACGCTCCTGGTAACTGCCGACACGAGGTTGTAACTTGTCAAGAAACGTTCGAAGTTGGCCTTCCAATAGCCTGTATCGGGCGGCATGAACAGCGGCATGGAGGCATAAAGAATGTTGAACAGGTCCTTCGCATCCCAGAACGCGGGCACGCGGGACACGCCGTCGCCGGTGTACCAGGTGGGGACATGCACGTCGTGATAGATGAGGCCGTGCAGCGGCACGCGGATGGCCGGGTTCACGTCGTAATGGACAAAATCGGAATCCGGAGAAGCGGGAGTCATCCAGTCGTAGCCCGCGTTCGTCGCGGGGCAGGGACTCATGGTCCCTTCGCCGTAATCGACGAACGGGAAAGCAAAGTCGCGGGCCTGCTCGCCGCCGAGCACGAGATTGAATGTCGTGCGCAGCGTGTCGAACAGCTTTTCGCGCGCAAGAGCGTCGGTGTACCGGTTGACGGGATGCGTCTGCGACCAGCATTCCTCAAGGCCCATGGCGAGTTCAACGTCGATGAACCGGCAGTTGAGGTGCTTGGTCGCGCGCTCGGCGGCGATGCGTGGAATGGCATACTTGCAGTGTGAGGCAGCGCACACCTCCTGCGCCTGGAGTGTGCCCCCGCCGCTGAGGTAGGCGAGCCAGCCGTTCATGTAAGAGCCGTCTTCATTGACTATTGCGTCTGTATTGTATCCATCGGATTGGTAACCGGCGTTGCCCGGTGGATAGGCGTCGCAGTAGCAGTCGTATTCGCTGGTAAGGAAGCCGAGCGAGTTCAGCGTGTCTGTTACCGCGTTTGAGAAATTGCCGGAGAAGATTGCCTGGTCCATGCCTTTGTCAATGAGGTTCCGGAAGAAGTCCGCCGTGGGGAGCCAGAACCCTTTGCCAAGAATCCAGAAATCAACAGCGCCTTTCATGCGGTTGATATTTGGCACAACCGATGCCTTCTGGGCGAACGTTCGAGCGTACCCGAGCTTTTCCACGTGAGATCGGTACCAGGTGCACATCGCTGCATATCCGCCGGTATCGATGAGGGTGTAATAAAGTGTTCTGTCCTTGGAAAACAGATGTTTCGCCGCCTCCAGGGTGATGTGCGGCGCGTTTGCGGTTGTCCCCGCGGCAGGTGTGAAACTCACGCGCGTGAACCACGGGTCGTCGGAAGTGATCATGTAGCCGGAGGTCTTGTCCGTCACGCCGGTAAAACACAGGTCGCTCTGCCAGTCGTGCATGCCGATCCAGTAATACCTGCTCATGTACCCGGGCGCGCCCTGCGCCGGGCAGATGACGCCCGTTCCCTTCGGGATTATGAGGAAGTCGGTGGCCTGCGCGGCGATGGGACCGGGAAAATCCAGGTCGCTTGACATGGGGGAAGCAGCGGTACCGGAGAGCCTGATACCAAGGGCCGGTCCCTCAAGCCACATCGAAATTGCAACGGGCCAGTTGTCCGGCAGATACGTGCAATGAAACACCAGC
Organism: Chitinivibrionales bacterium; assembly: GCA_035516255.1. Classification (NCBI taxonomy): domain Bacteria; kingdom Pseudomonadati; phylum Fibrobacterota; class Chitinivibrionia; order Chitinivibrionales; species Chitinivibrionales bacterium. The sequence continues at coordinate 25,473 of DATJAL010000054.1, forward strand.
GAATCGGGAAACGAATCGACACTTGAGGTCTGAAAAACGCCCACACCGGAGGCCGCATACGTTCTGGAGGTGGCGGTGCTCTGCAGGGTCAGATCGAATGAGATTGGATTGATGATGACCTTGATGTTCGCATTCTGTAAAACATACGGCCGCGCGTAACCGGCCGGAACGCTGTCGACCAGCGTCAGTGAGAAATCGTCGGCATAGAGGCCGCAGGTGTCGTTTCCCATGAGCCGCGGCCGTATGGTGGCGATGTGCGTCGGGATAAGAAACCGTGTGCTGTATTGCGTAAATCCTGTGGAAAGGGTGCATTGCTTTGCCGCGTACGACCAATCCACGGCGTTGTTCATGGAATCATAAAGAACAACGCTGATCTCGGCGGATGCGCCGGAAGGCAGCGTGTCGGTGCGTATCCAGGCGCTGTATTCGTAAAGCTGGCCCGGTTTCACCGTGACCACGGCTGAAGGGCTCACGCTCCAGTCCAGGGTTCCCCAGTGCTTGACCTGCGCGGCCTTTGCCCCGCTGTGAACGGGCGCGGCCACTACTATGAGCGAGCCGGCGCCAGCATCGCGAGACCAGAACGTGTTCCAACCGGTCAAATCGTTTTCAAATCCCGGGTTGGTGATGAGGTTCTGGGAAAAAGCGCCGCAAAAGGCGGTAAGGCAAATGACAAATATTCCGATGAAAAGATTCATAAGGCCTCCACGGTAAAATAGCCACAGAGACGCAAAGTAACGGATGGCTAAAATAAAATAATAAAAAATTTTCGATCAATAAGCTGTAATAAAAAAACAGCCGCGGAAGAAATTCCGCGGCTGTTGAAATCGACGGGAAGAATACCGAGGTTAATCTGTCAATCCGAACCCGTAAGCGAAACGTCCGGTCTGGCCGTCGCCGGAGTTGATGGGCTCCTGCGCAAGGTTCATGGGCCATGTGACCGGCAATTTGCCGCTGAATTTGACATCGCCGAACAGAACATCGGAGATGCCCGCGCCCTCGGTGCCGGGCAGGCCCGACCAGATGAATGCATCGCAGTTGTCAATTACCGACGTGATGTCGAGCACCCTGCCGGCAATGAGCATCCCGATCACCTTCTTGCCGGCCGTATGGGCCGCGGCGATCTCAGTGATCACGGCCTGGTTCGAGCCGGTGGCATCGTCGCCCGTGAGGTTGATGGCGCCGAACGACGTCTCGGCGTACGGGTTCTCGCTGAGCACCGCGAGGATATAGTCGGAGGTGCCCACCGCTCCCGGGCTTGCCACATAGCTCACGTTGGCATCCACCGCCTGGCATGCGGTCTTGATCGACGTGCCGCCGCCGCCCGGAATGGGTCCCTGCTGTCCCTGCCAACTCACCGTCCATCCGCCGCACTGAATTCCTATATTGTCTCCGGCGGTGCCCCAGATTGCCAGGTTGGCAGTCTTGGCCATGGGCAGGACATTGTTTGTATTTTTAAGGAGCACCTGTGAGGCCGCGACGCACTGCCGCGCCACCGTCCGGTGTGCTGCGCTTCCGACAAGAGCGGTAAGAGCGCGGTTCGTTGTGTACTGCCTCGAGTCGAACAGGTTCATCCAATATTTTACACGGAGCACACGTTTCACCGCGTCATCCAACCTTGCCTGGTTAGCGGCATAAATACCGTTGAGCGATCCGATAATTCCAGTGCTGGCCTCGGGCGCCATCTCCACGTCGAGCCCAGCCTGCTCGCTGGTACCTAGAGTGGCCGCGTCCCAGTCGCCCACAATGAATCCCTGGAAACCAATTGAATCAGACTTCAGGTAACCGGTCATAAGCGTTTTATTAATATGCATTGGCGTGCCGTCGCACCATTTAGAAAACGAAGGCATGATGGTTGCCACACCGGTTTTGACCGCGGATGCGTAACCCGGCAGGTTGATGGCCCGCGCCGTTGCATCGGGCCCCACTGTCGTCCCTGCGTTCACGCCGTTAGCCGTGTTGCCGTCGCCCGCGAAATGCTTGCAGCACATGGCATACGTCAAGGGATTGGACAGGTCGGTGAGCTGCCCGCCCAGCACAGCGTGTCTGGCCATGATCTGGGTGCGTTCCGGAGTTTCGCAGAAGCCTTCATACGCGCGTCCCCAGCGGTCGTCGCGGATGACGGCGATGCAAGGTCCATATCCCCAGTTGCAGCCCGATCCGCGAACTTCAAGCGCGCACACACGAAAGGCCTTCTGGATCAGGAGCGTGTCCTGGATTGCGCCCATCGCAAGGTTGTGCGGGAGCATGGTCGCGCCCGGGACAGCGCTCGCGCCGTGAACAAAGTCGTATGCGGCAAGGACCGGTATCTTCAGGGAGCCGTTCATCATCGCGGTCTGAACGGCGTCTACGCCATTCGCGCACGCCGAAGCGCTTGACCCCAGCAGCGCGCCGCCGCCGCCGAATAAACTTCCGCAATTGTTGTTTACAATGGTATTCACATCTTGCGTCGGCGGCATGCAGAGCTGGGCGCATTTCTGAGTCTGGCTCAGCGCTGCAAGCTTGGTATTGACTTCTCCTTCGATGTCAACGGTGGTTAATGTCTGGTCGCCGATATTGAGGCCGTAGGAGACAATAGGTATGTAAACAGGGGTGTAGCCGGTTCTTCCAATTCGAACCGTATCAGCGTTCGCGAGTTTCTTTGCCATGACCACCGGTTCGCTCGACGAAGAAAGGACAACAGTATATCCATTGTTCTTTGCACCGGTATTGAGCATTTTTTGACAGGTCACGTTGTTGCCAGCCCTGATTTTGAGCAAATACATCGATTTGGCGAGTTTTGTTGAAAGCGGTTCCAAGAAATAAGTTCCCTTGTCAAGTTTGCCATTGACTGTTTCGATTTTTTTTCCTGCCATATCATAAACTTCGATGGTGACAGGGCCGTTCGCGAACATGGTGACTTTCGGATTTTGTCCAAGAGGTTGTTTGACACCTACATTGATGCCGAAAGTGCCGTCTGCGCGCGAGAAATCCCACGACAGACTTCTGGCAGCACTGGTGTAGGTGACGGTGGCGCCTTGAAAGGGGTTTCCACCAACTAAAACGCGACCTGTTGTCTCGAAATCACCGCTCTGTCCGAATACAACGACGTATGCCAAAAGCACCGCCGATACGACGGAAGCAAACCTTACAAAGGTTCTCATGATCCGATCCTCCTTGTTTTTTTGGGATTTTTCAGTGAAGGGAAGCGTGGAAAAGTAATTAAGTCAATGAGGCGCATTTTTTTTTCGACATCGGGAAAAAGAGATATTTTGCCCCCCTCCAACAATAATATAAACATTTCTTCAACGAAATGTTTGAAAAATATTCTTCTTTTTTTAACTTATTAATGGGTCAGAATATAGATGACATTTTTGATGGAAACCGATATCGCTCGTGGTGAGCTTGTTGAACCATGAGCGTTCACCCTTCGAAAAGTTCAAGGCGAATGGTTGCCATCTATTAAATGACCGGATTAATAATTGGCGATCAATTATTTAGTTATTTGATGAAAAATCTGTAAAACCAATGCCCGGGGCCGGAATCGAACCGGCACAGCCGTTGCCAGCCAAAGGATTTTAAGTCCTTTGTGTCTACCTGTTCCACCACCCGGGCTTGGAATAAATATAGTTGATTCGATTATTTGCGAATAGCGGTTCGTTGTTCTTCAATGTCAATGACCAAGTATCCTTCGCAGCTCTTCGATCCGGTCGCGCAGCTTTGCCGCTTTTTCGAATTCCAGCCTTCTTGCCGCGTCGCGCATGTCGTTTTCAAGCTTCTTGATGGTGAGTTCCAAATCCTTTTCATCGGTAATGGATATAACTGGAGTTTTTGTGGAATATGGCGCGGCTTTTTCCCTGACTTCGCCGGCGGCGGCAGATGATTCCTCCTCAACAGGGGAGAACAATCGCTCCTGGATGGGCCGCTGGATCGTGACCGGCGTGATGCCGTGAGCTTTATTGTGCTCGATTTGCTTCATGCGCCTGCGCGTGCTTTCTTCAACGGTTTTTTTAATCGAATCGGTGATGATATCGGCGTAGAGGATGATTTTCCCCTCAACATTGCGCGCGGCCCGGCCCGCGATCTGTATGAGCGAGCGCGCCGACCTGAGGAACCCCTCGCGGTCAGCGTCGAGGATGGCCACGAGCGCGACTTCCGGAAGGTCAAGGCCCTCGCGCAGCAGGTTGATGCCCACGAGCACGTCGAACTCGCCGAGCCGCAGGTCGCGGATGATGTCCGAACGCTCGAGTGTCTCGATTTCCGAATGCAAATACCGCACGCGGAAGTCAAGCGTCTCCAGGTATTCGGTGAGATCCTCGGCGGTCTTTTTGGTGAGCGTGGTGACCAGCGCCCGCTGCTTTTTCTCAACAACAACGCGCAGCTGTTCAATGAGGTCATCGACCTGGTTTTCCGCCGGCCGCACCTCGATGAGCGGGTCCACGAGGCCGGTGGGCCGGATCACCTGCTCAACGATGACGCCGCCGCTTTTTTTCAGTTCGTAGTCGGCAGGCGTGGCGGAAACAAAAATCACCTTGTCGTTCATCGCCTCGAACTCGTTGAACCTGAGCGGCCGGTTGTCTAGCGCGCAGGGGAGCCGGAACCCGTGCTCCACGAGCGTTTCCTTGCGCGCGCGGTCGCCGTTGAACATGCCCTGTATCTGCGGGACCGTGGCATGCGATTCGTCAATGAAGGTGAGGTAGGGCGGCTTGAAGAAGTCGATGAGGGTGAACGGCCTGCTGCCTGGTTCTCGTCCGTCAAGGATGCGCGAGTAATTCTCGATGCCGGATACGAACCCCATCTCCCGCAGCATCTCGATGTCGTACAGCGTGCGCTGCTCCAGGCGCTGCGCCTCGAGCAGCTTGCCCGCATTGCGGAACGTCTCGAGCTGCAGCTGAAGCTCCTTGTGGATCTGCAGCACGGCCTGCTCGATGCCGACCCTGGTGGTGGTGAAATGCTTTGCCGGGAAAATCGTGATCTCATCGAGCGTCGAAATCACCTTTGCGGTAAGCGGGTGTATCCGCTTGATCGCCTCGATGCCGCTGCCGAACAGCTCGATGCGAAGCGCGGTGTCGTCGTACGCGGGCTGCAATTCGATGATGTCGCCGCGCACGCGGAACATGCCGCGCTCGAGGACCATGTCGTTGCGCTCGTATCGCATGTCGTTGAGGCGGCGGAAAAACCCCTCACGGTCGAGCTCGGTGCCGGTCGCTATTTTCATCGCTGCCGCTGCATAGGATTCCGGCGAGCCTATGTTGTAAATACACGATACGCTCGCAACGATGAGAACATCTTTACGCGAGAGAAGAGAACTCGTGGCCTTGAGCCGCAACCGGTCTATCTCGTCATTGATCTCCGAGGTTTTTTCGATATACGTGTCCGTGGAGGGAATATATGCCTCGGGCTGGTAATAATCATAGAAGCTCACGAAATATTCAACGGCATTTTCCGGAAAATACCCCTTGAATTCCTGGAACAATTGCGCGGCTAGCGTTTTGTTGTGCGAGATGACCAGCGTCGGCATCTGCAGCTGCTCGATGACGTTTGCCATGGAAAATGTTTTGCCTGAACCGGTGACGCCGAGCAGCGTCTGGTGCTTTGCGCCACGCCGCACACCGTCAACGATCTGGCGGATTGCCTCGGGCTGGTCGCCGGCGGGCTTGAAGTCGGAAACGAGCTTGAAATTCATAGGGTAAAAGATACATGAGGAGGGATAATAAATTAAACAAATTTGTCTGAATGAACAGCAATTGCCTTGAGGTGCTTACGTTTTTGAATGTTGCAGAACAATACATTTTGATTGGAAAATCTGAGGAGCGAGTGCTGCTCGGAATCGGTCGAAATCTTCAATAATAATATCTAATTACGAATAGAGATTGAGATATCCGCACCGGTAAATAAATCCTCATAGATCCGACACCACTCTCCGTTCTCTCAAATTTCCAATCAAGTCTTCCTTTAACATCAAAAATATCAACGCCTTGAACATTTTCAGGTAATGTAATACTGGAAGTAAACGGTTCGCTTTTTACAATCGATAATGCTTTTATATTCTTATTTTTCGCTGCAAGATTCGCAATGGTCGCCGTCGTGTAATCCACCATCCCGGGATGGGCGTCACGGAACGCCTTGAGCTGGTTTTTAACGCTGTCCCAGGTGCCTGCGCCGTCGTTCGCGTTGTACGACCACGGCATTATGCCGCAATAACCGTTCGTAAAGCAGTTGGCGATCATTTGGGACACGGTATAGATGCCGTCCTCGGCAGGGCATTCGCCCACGAGAACGGGTTTGTCAAGTTGCCACCAGGCCGGCGTTTTGGCGGGTGAGAGCTGGAACGGATCATATCCCCAGTCCGTGTTGTTCATCCAGTCATAGTAATGAATTTCATAAAAATCTAAAGTTGACTTTGCATCGTTGGCACATGCTGCCTTAAGAGCTGAATCGCTCCACATGTTAAGTACAGCAGGACCTACGCGGGGAGAGCACCATTTGAGCGATGCTGAGCCAACGGTCACCATCTTGCTGGAATTCGAATGGATTGCAGACGCGATCATGCCGCAAAAGCGCTGCATCTCCACCTTGAGCACCATGTCGCCGGCGCCGCCGGCCTGGATGTCGGAAACGCTCCATTCCGGCTCGTTTATGATTTCCCACGCGAAAAGATTGGGCGTATTCGCGAACGCGGTCACCATGGGGATGAGCGCGTTGGTGATGTACGACTGGGTCTTCTGCGCGCTGCGGATCAGGTCGCTGTGCTTGCCGCCGTATTTTCCCGCGCCGCTCGTATTGTCCTTTGTCATGTCGAAAGACCAAAGACACGGCATCACCATCACATTGTGCGACTGGCCGCGGGCAAGGATGTCGGTGAAATCGGAGAGAAAAGAGGTGCCGAGTCCCGTTACATACCCGCTGTCATCGAAAGTCGGCGAGGTGCGGCCGTCGCAATGGATCCAAAGCCGGACACAGTTGACGCCATACTGCTGGCATTGGGTGAAGAACGTTTCAAACCATGTCGGGTTGTAAAGATGTCCCCACTCGTAATGCGTGCCCGCGTCAGAGCCGAATTGATTCCAGGGAACGTTGATGCCGTTGATGTAATAGGACTTGCCGTTGTAGGTGATTGTGGCGGAAGATGATGGAATGGATAATATCAGGATCAAGATTAAGCAAAAAATCAAAGGGAAAAACATTTGGCATTTTGCAGGATGATTCTTCATAATATCTCCTTTCAAATATTCTTTCCGATGAAATTCTTCTTAAATATAAAGCTATTTGCTGATGATTAGTGATGGTTTTTTCATCAAGTGAATGATGCAATATTGAAGAAAAATCTTCAGGATGGCAATAAATTAGGCCGATCCGGACTGTTTTAAGCTGTGCGGGAGGATATGATGCGCCGTAGCCGCAAGCTTGGCATGGCCGGACCGGCCTTCAAAGTGGGTCAGTCAATGATAACAACGTTTGAGGGATTGGGAATGTTACGGGAAAAATTGGAATTATTTAATGAGTAGCTTGAAAACACTGCTCCCTGTTTTTAAAAAATAAACGCCGTTAGCCTTGACAGGCAGTTTGTCGGCCAGGGATGCAGGGGTGAAGTTTTTAGTGGCATGCACATTGGCAACCAGCCTGCCGGTAATGGAATAGATTGCGACTATCCCATCATCAGTCATAAAAGGCGAATGTGCGTTTACCTTAGACAATATTGACGTGTTCAGGTCTGAAGGAGAAACATGAACCGTATTGGTCACCAGCATGTCGTCGTTTGTCGTGCTTTGTCCTACTAAAGCTCTGTAGAGACCAGTGTCTTTTGCAAAAAGAACTTCATCATTCCCTCCCACGGCGGCGGCAACGGGGACGTCCGTGCAATACCATTGGTAAAAAGAACCGTTCTGCGGCGCGGCAAGCCTGTTTTTCTGCTGGAAAACCTTGAGCGTGTCTTTCATGAACATGCCGTAGATTTTCTGCGCCATCATCAGGTATCCCGCCGCATTGGGATGGATGCCGTCGGGAAACAGGCTTTTCTGGCTGCTCATCAGCGTCCACATATCGATGAGCGGGATGCCTTTGTCAAGCACAACGGTCTTGATTTTAGGCAATATCTCATAATGGATGACCATGCTGTCGATGAGATAAGCGGTGCTGAACGCGGGCGTGGGGTAGAACGCCCATACTTTGGGATGCGTTGGCAAGTAGCTGAACGTGTCTACCATGGCCTCGTAATCGCCGATGAATTCGCCGCTGTGCGAAGGCCAGTTGTCGACGCCGCCGCTCCCCTTGGAATCGTTGGTGCCCAGCTCAATGGTCACGATGTTGGGAAGAAACGCCATTGCCTCCTTGAATTGGGTGATCCCAAAGGTCCAATAAGGTTTGTTCCCAAGCTTGAGCATGGTGGCGCCCGCCACCCCGCAATTGAGGACGTTGTAGCCGGATCCGAGCATCTGCTGCAGACGCGCGGGGAACGATGCCGTGTCGGCGCCGTCAAGCCCCTCGGCCTTCGTGATGCTGTTGCCCACGCAGGAAACGTGGATGGTATCGGCCGGAAAAGCAAGGTGCTGGATTGAAATGACAATGAGGAACGAAAGAAAGAAGGATTTTACAAATGGTGGAGTTTCCATTGGCGTTTCACGGTATAATATACAACTTTTGTGGTGGATTTGTAGGAAATATGGAGGATGGATTTCCGTTTTCATGTATTAAAGAGTCCAAGAATCAAACCCGTCACGATGCGTCAAAAATGATGCTTTAGTACCGCGTAAAACAAGAGCAAATGATGAAATCATCTTTTTCTTGCTTCTCCCTCAAAGACCTTCTAATTTCATGATTCACTCTAGAACGGATTCAAGCTAAGGAGAGACAATTTTGCTGAACGCCCTGCTTGCCATCGAATTCGCCTCTGCAGCAGGCGTCATTATCCTGCTTTTTTTCATCAACGCGCCGTATGGACGGTTTGTCCGCAAAGGATGGGGACCGACAGTTTCCGCACGCTACGGCTGGATGCTCATGGAATTTCCCGCGTTTTTGATGATAGCCTGGATAGTACTCGCAAACCTTGATAAAGCAGGCGCTTTCGGCGCGTTTTTCCTGATCATCTGGGAGGCGCATTACTTTTACCGCGTATTTGTCTATCCGTTCATCATGACGTCGCCTAAAAAGCCGTTTCCGGCGCTGCTCGTATTTTTTGCCGTATGTTTTAATTCTGTCAACGGCGCGGCGAACGGCCTCAGCCTGGTTGGCATGGGAGGATTTTATTCGGCCAACGGCTGGAGCATGGATGCGCGGCTCTGGATCGGACTCACGCTGTTTATCGCGGGATTCGGCGTCCACGCGCACTCGGACAAGGTCCTGCGCATTCTCCGGCGTCAAGGGAAGGGAGAATATCTTATTCCAAAGCAGGGAATGTTCCGTTTGGTATCGAACGCCAATTATCTCGGCGAAATGGTGGAATGGACGGGCTTCGCCATCGCCACGTGGTCGCTTGCGGGGCTGGCGTTCGCCTCGTTTACGATTGCGAACCTGCTGCCGCGCGCCTACAGCAATCATCAGTGGTACAAGAAGACGTTTGCGGACTATCCAGTGAACCGAAAGGTTCTGGTGCCGTTCCTATGGTGAACGGACCGCCCACCTCCATGACGCCGCTCCCCATCATTGAGTTGAACGACAAAATCCTCTCCGCTGTTCAAAACGGAAACCGGCTCATAATCCGAGCCCCCACGGGCTCCGGCAAGTCAACCCAAGTTCCTCAAATGCTGCTCGATTCAGGAATTTGCTCCGGGCAAATTCTCGTACTGCAGCCGCGGCGGCTCGCCGCGCGCATGCTTGCGGCTCGCGTGGCCGAAGAACGGGGAACTGCACTGGGTAATGAGATTGGGTTCCAGACGCGTTTCGAGTCTGCCGTTTCAAAGGACACGCGCGTCCGGTTCATAACCGAGGGCATCCTGCCGCGAATGTTCTTGTCGGATAGGAATTTATCTGAGGTATCCGCAGTGATATTTGACGAATTCCACGAGCGCAGCCTCACCACCGATGTGGGGCTTGGCCTTGTCGCGGATTTACAGAAGAAAACAAGATCGGATTTACGGATCATCGTCATGTCAGCCACTTTGGATAGTGCTCCGTTAAAGGATTATCTGCAAGGATCCGCGGTTATCGAATCTGCGGGAAGGACGTTTCCCATCGCCCTGCGTTATGCGAGCAGTCATGCATCACAAAAACCTCCGGTATGGAAAATTGCCGCTGCTGCAACGGCAAATCTTGTCATAAAAGAAAAAGGCGACATCCTCATATTCATGCCGGGAGCTTATGAAATCAGGAGAACCGTTGAAGCGGTTTCACAGACGGTGCGCTCTGAAAGCGTAACGGTGCTGCCGCTGTATGGCGATCTGCCTGCGAACCGGCAGCACCAGGTCATGGAAAACGCCGGACGCAGAAAAATCATCGTGGCCACGAACATCGCGGAAACATCGCTCACCATCCCCGGCGTACGGCATGTGATCGATTCCGGTCTCGCGCGCGTCAACCGGTATGATTCGGGACGCGGGTTCAACACCCTGTTCACGGAACCAATAAGCATGGATTCGGCCGACCAGCGCGCGGGCCGCGCGGGACGTGAAGACGCCGGCGTGTGCGTGAGGCTGTGGAGCGAGACCGAGCATGCGGGGAGAGGCAGACGAACCACACCCGAGGTGCTCAGGGTCGATCTCGCTGAAACGGTTTTGCATTTGCGGATGATGGGGTATCCGTCACCCGATGAATTTCCATGGTTTGAAAAACCGCCGGTTCTGGCAATAGCCGCCGCAAATGAACTTCTTGCGCTCCTTGGAGCTTTGGACGCTTCAGGAAAAATCACTGATACCGGAAAAGAAATGAGCGAGTTTCCCATGCACCCGCGGCTCGCGCGGCTTCTCATCGAGGCCGGGAAGCGGGGAGCGGCCCGGCTCGCGTCATTCGGAGCCGCGCTCTTATCGGAGCGCTCCGCGCTTGCGGGAAAACCGGAATATCCGGAGGAGACGCACCGCCACGAATTGGCGTCCGATTTTTACGGCCAGTATTGCCTGCTTGAAAAAATCAGCAAAAGCGGATTTGATCCGGCGATGTGCGCACGAAATGCCGTGAACGCGGGCGCGGCGCGCAATATTCTGCGAACGCAGGCGCTGTTCCTCCAGCTTTGCCGGCAAAAAGGCCTTCACACACGCGACTCGCAGGACGCGCCGATCGCGCTTGCGCAAAGCCTGCTTCTTGCGTATCCCGACCACCTTGCCGTGCGTAAAGACAAAGGCACCCTCAATTGCAGGTTGCGGAACAACCGGCATGGCGAGCTTGAAAGAAACAGCCTTGCGCGGAGCGCCGAAATTCTTATCGCTGCGGAAATAAGGGAGATAAAGGATCCAAAACAAAAACTCAGGACCATGCTGTCGCTTGCAACGGAAATAAAAAAGGAATGGCTGCGGGAATATTTCGTGGATGATTGGCGATCAGAATCGGGCGTGGAATGGAATACTATCGAACAGGCGGTGGAAAGCCGCGGCAGTACTTGGTGTCTCGGTGTATTGATAGAGGAGAAAAAATATATAAATGTAGACCTTGAAAAGGCATCAAGCCTGCTTGCGGATATAATTATAGAAAAAAACATGCCGCTCAAGGGCTGGGACCAGGCGGCATCCGATTTCATCAACCGGGTGCGCTGGGCGTCGGAACAGTTTCCAGATGAGAAACTGCCATCGTTCACGGAAGACGACAGGCGCCTTGTCGTGCATGCCATGTGCGAAGGCGAGCGGCGTTATGCAATCGTGAGGGACAAGCCGGCGCTGCCCTTTTTGCATGAATCGCTCAATTGCCGGCAGCACCGTTTCTTGGATTCGGCCGCGCCGCCGTATGTCGAGCTGCCCAACGGCAGGAGAATGCGCATCCAATATGAGCCGGGAAAGCAGCCGCGCGGACGTACGCGCATCCAGGACCTTTACGGAATGCGAAGCACGCCACGCGTCGGTAATAACAGGGTACCGTTGCTCATCGAAATCCTCGCACCCAACAACCGGCCGGTGCAGATCACCGAAGATTTGGAAAGCTTCTGGAAAATCCACTATCCGGAATTGAAAAAGACGCTGAGCAGAAGGTATCCCAAGCATGAGTGGCGATAATCGCCACAGGCGACGGGGGCGTTGCCCCCGAACCCCCACCTACTTTCTGTCAACAGCGACAGAAAGTAGGCAAAGAACGCCGCGCCCGCAGCGCCGCCTGATCCCTCGGCAGTCGGGCCGCTCGTGAACGCCCTGCTTTTTTTTATTTTGGATATGCAATAAAACCGCCTACCTTTTGCATTGTCCTTCTCAAACTGCTATTTTTTAACCTCTCATGACCATCATCGATTTCCACACCCATATATTCCCGGACAGCCTTGCCGAACGCGCGCTGAACGCCCTCAAGGCGCATTCGCCCGAGGCGAAATCCTTCACCGACGGCACGCTTGCGGGGTTGAGACGGTCCATGAAGCAGGCGGGCATTTCGCGGGCGGCGCTGCTTCCGATAGCCACCAAGCCTTCGCAGGTGTCAACGATCAATAAAACCTGCAAGGACCTTGTGGCGCCTGATACCATTCCCTTCGGGACGATTCATCCCGGCGCCGATACCTTTACCGACGATATCGCGGTGCTTGTTTCATCAGGTATCAAGGGCATCAAGTTCCATCCGGAGTATCAGGATTTTTACATAAGCGAGCCGCGTTATTTCCCCATTTACGACGCGCTCCAGTCCGCGGGCATGATCGTTGTTTTTCATGCGGGAAAAGACCCGGGGCCGTTTACCTGCGACCATGCGCTGCCGCCGGCGTTCAAAGAAATCCATAAGAATTTTCCGCGGCTTAAAATCGTTGCGGCGCACCTGGGCGGCTGGCGGGTGTGGGTGGATGTCGAAAAGTACATGCTCGATCTTCCTATTTATTTTGATTCGTCCGCCATCCGTGAATGGATGGCACCGGAGGAATTCATCAGGCTCGCGCGAAAGCATGGAACGGATAAAATACTTTTCGGCTCTGACTCGCCCTGGTTTGACCAGGCTGCCGATGTGCGATGGATCAACCTAATGAATCTCACCAGTGAAGAGAAGGAAAAGATATTCCATAAAAACGCGGAAATACTGCTTGGCGAATAAGAGTTTCAGGTTGCGGACATTATGTTCCCGGTTGGAAATGATTTAGATCATTCAGAACCCAAAAAATTACGGTATGGCACTAAATCTCAACAATCATGTAAATTCTACCTCTATGGAAAATCAAAAAAACATGACTGCACAAGAACTCGTTTCCGGCGACGAGGCGGTCGCGCGCGGCGCATGGGAAGCGGGACTGCGCGTCGCCTGCGCCTATCCCGGGACGCCGTCCACCGAAATACTCGAGACCCTGGCCGGATTCGACGGCGTTGACACGCAATGGTCTGTCAACGAGAAGGTGGCGTTTGAAGTGGCGCTCGGCGCGGCCATTGCCGGCGGAAGGAGCCTGTACGCGTCCAAACATGTCGGTCTCAATGTGGCGATGGACCCGCTTATGACTGCGTCGTACACCGGCATCAACGCGGGTTTTGTCGCGGTCGTATGCGACGATCCGGGGCTCGCCTCGTCGCAAAACGAGCAGGACACCCGCTGGGTGGCGCCGTACGCGAAACTTCCCATGATCGAACCCGCGAGTTCATCGGACGCATATAACTATATCAAATATGCTCTTGACATCAGCGAACAGTTCGATACGCCCGTACTGTTCCGCATGTGCACCCGCGTGGCACATTCAAAAGAAAACGTTGCGGTCGGACAGCGGCAAGAAGTGCCGCTCAAACCGTTTGCGCCGAACATTCCCAAATACGTGATGGTGCCGCGCAACGCGTACCAGAAGCACATTCTCGTCGAGAAGCGACTTTTGCAGCTTGCCGCGCTGTCCGAAAAAACGCCGCTTAATAAAATCGAAAAAGGGAGCGCGAAGCTCGGGTTCATCACGTCCGGCATCTCGTACCAGTATCTTAAAGAATGCTATCCCGACGCGTCGTTCCTGAAACTGGGGTTCACCTATCCGTTCTGCGACGGAAAAATCGCGCTCTTTGCGAAAAGCGTGAAGGAACTCGTGGTGGTGGAGGAGCTTGATCCGATCATCGAGGACCATGTGCGGATGCTCGGCATCAAGGCGAAGGCAAAACACCCGTCGTTCAGGATAGGCGAGCTGCTGCCCCAGTACATGCCTCTTATTTGCAAAGGCGCAAAGAAAAAAGAAATTCCCTCCACCGCACGCAAACCGGTGCTCTGCCCGGGATGCCCGCACCGTTTCGTGTTTTCGGTGCTCAGGCGCAACAAGACGGTGGTCGCGGGCGACATCGGCTGCTACACGCTTGGCGCAAGTCCGCCTCTCGCGGCCCTGCACACCTGTCTGTGCATGGGCTCGGCAGTCACCTTGCACGAGGGATTCAGGCGCATTCTGCCGGATGGGAAGATTGTGGGAGTTCTTGGAGACTCAACATTTGTGCATTCTGGGATCACCGGCATCGTCAACGCCGCCTACAACCGGATGAAGGGGCTCATCATCGTCCTCGACAATTCAACCACGGCAATGACCGGCGGCCAGAACCATCCGGCGACGGGCAAGACCATCCGCGACGAGCCCACCAAGCAGCTCTCGCTTGAGGCGATCTGCAAGGCGAGCGGCGCGGAAAACGTTGACGTGATCGACCCGAAAAACATCAAGCAGCTCGACGCGCTTGTCAGGCAGCGGCTTGCCGACAACGCGCTGTCGGTGATCATCGCGCGGCGGCCGTGCAAGCTCATCGACCGCGAGAGGCTGCAGATGCCCGCGTTCGACAAGGCAAAATGCAAATCGTGCGGCATCTGCTTCAGCCTCGACTGTCCGGCGCTGACCAGAACGGCCGAGGGCTTTGTGGAGATAAACAAGTCGTTGTGCGCGGGCTGCTATCTGTGCGCGGACCTGTGCCCGGCGGAGGCGTTGATCAAACCATTTAAATAGATGGTTACTGTTGACAGTTGACTGTTGACAGTGTAATCCTGAAAAAATGTAATAATGTTTTGCTGTTAACTGCAAACCGTCAACGGTCAACAAATCGAATCTAAACGAAAATAAAAAGACATGAGGGCAAAAAAAGAAATTTCCGTTGAAAGGATCTGGAACGTCCTGTTCTGCGGCACCGGCGGACAGGGCGTTCTTACCGCTTCCGAAATCTGCGCCGTCGTGGCGATGAATGCCGGCTTTCACGTAAAAAAGTCGGAGGTGCACGGCATGGCGCAGCGCGGCGGGTCGGTTGAATCGCACCTGCGGTTCGGCGCAAAGGTCTCTTCGCCTCTCATTCGTCCCGGCCAGGCTGATTATATTGTGTGCTTCCATGAAGGTGAAGGGCAAAGGATGAACGGCTTTCTTAAAAAAGGCGGATTGTCCTTTCTTTCTTTCCTTACCGATCCTCAATTTCAACCTCGCGACAAGCGTTTCGGCAACACGTTTGCCCTCGGGATCCTGAGCGCGTTTCTGCCCATGACGGAAGAAACCTGGCGCGCGGCGCTTAAAAAAATGCTCAAACGGTCGCTGGTTGAAAACGAACAGGCGTTCACCGACGGGAGAAGCGCTGGATTTGCGTGGCTGGGGAGACAAAAAGCCTGATTTCCATGGAAACCTCCTTTCTTGACAAGCGGGCCGAAACACGTGACCGGCCGTCGATTCAGCTCGATCAACTCCGCCTTTTGCGGGAGACCGTCGACCAGGCGTTGAAGACGCCGTTCTACCAGAAGAAGCTGAATGATTCGGGAGTCTCTTCAGGACACGACATCAAAGCCCTGCCTGACATCACGCGCCTGCCGTTTACCACGAAAAACGATCTGCGCGACGCATATCCGCGAAAACACCTTGCCGTGCCCGTTGAAGAAGTCGTGCGCGTGCACATGTCAAGCGGTACCACCGGCATACCGACGGTCATCTATTACACCCGGGAGGACCTTGACAACTGGACGCTTCTTCTCACGCGCTCCATCATCGCCACCGGATGCAAAAAAGGCGACGTGTTCCAGAACATGATGACCTATGGCCTTTTCACCGGCGGGCTTGGACTCCATTACGGCGCCGAAAAGGCGGGCATGATGGTGATCCCCGCCGGATCCGGCAACACGAAGCGCCAGCTCTGGCTCATGAAGGAATTCAGAACGACCGTCGTGCACGCAACGCCGAGCTACATGCTGCATATTTATTCCGAACTTGTCAAGGAAGGATATGCGCTCTCGGACCTGCGGCTTAAAAAGGCCTTTCTCGGCGCGGAACCGTACTCGGAGAATACGCGGAAGAAGATCGAGGATCTTTTTAAGATCGACGCGTATAATTCTTACGGCCTCAGCGAAATGAACGGGCCTGGCGTGGCGTTCGAATGCGAACATAAATGCGGCATGCATGTGTGGGAGGATTCCTACATTGTCGAGGTGATCAATCCCGAAACGATGGAACCGTGCGTGGACGGGGAAGAGGGCGAGCTCGTTTTCACCACGCTCAGGCGCAGGGCAACGCCCCTTCTGCGGTACCGCACGCGCGATCTGTCGAAAATCATCAGCGGTCCCTGCGCCTGCGGCAGGACGCACCGCCGCATCGACCGGATCATGGCGCGCACCGACGACATGCTCATCATCAACGGCGTGAACGTGTTTCCGTCGCAGATCGAAGAAGTGCTCATGCACATGCCCGAAATGGGCACCAACTACCAGATCGTCATTGATAAAAAGGAATCGCTCGACCGCATGACCGTCAAGACCGAAGTGCATTCGAACCTGTTCAAAGACGACATGCGCGGACTCGATGCGCTGTCGAAGCGCATCAGGGACACCATCAAATCAACGGTGCTGGTGAATCCCGTGGTGGAACTCCATGAACCGGGGATGCTGCCGGTATACGAGGGCAAGGCAAAACGGGTCATCGACAACAGGCCCGCTCTCTGATGCAGAGGCTTCCCGGCCCCCGGTGATCCTCATTTCCGAACGCTTTTTCCTATTATATTGTGATTTTTTTTCATTTAATGCATTAAACAATTTATTATATTTTTCTCAGCCAATTTCCACATCGTTTACATAACGAAAAAGAATGTCAATTCTCATTTGAAAGCTTCACCATCACCATTTTACCATGAGGGAGGTTGCATGCGTATCTTGAGTTCATTGATGTGTGTCCTGTTTCTGTGCGGCGTTGTCCTGGCCGCCGATTCCACGTCGGCAAAGGCCCCGGCCGCGGCACCAGCTCCGGCTGTCGAAAAGGCCGCGCGGGCTCCTGCAGCCGAGGCTCCTGCTCCCGCAGCGGAACCGGCCCCGGCTCCTGCACCCGTTGTTGAAACTCCTGCCCCGGCCCCGGTCGTTGCGCCGAAACCTGCGGCACCGTCGGGCATCCAGCTCACGTGGTACGGCATGGCAATGCTGCGATTGCGGGAAGAAATAATCACCAACTGGTTGACAACAAAGGACAGAGAAGAAAAAGCAACCTTTTCGTACCAGATCGCCTATAAACTTGGCCTGAAAGTGAAGCCGAACGACCAGACGCTGATACAGTTCGAACTGGGCAATGACTGGTATGCCACCGAAGAAGCTTACGGGATACCCGGCAATTACTATCAGAAAAGAAACCCGCTCACTCCCTGGTTCTGCCTTGCCTATGCACAGTGGGATCCCGGTTACCTGCACCTCCAGGCCGGTATCATTCCGGTAAGGGGCACGCCGCTGATGGATCTTCTCGGCGTTTCGATTCTTCTGAACAGGACCTATAAAATGGCGGCCCACCTGCCATGGGGCGTGGTCACAAATTTCAGCCAAACGGGATTGCGGCTCGGAGCGCCCATTCTCAAGGGTGAGAAGGCCGAAGATTTCAACATCGGCGTGGACCTGATGTCGGCGGTGCTCGAACAGCGGCAGATCCTCGCCGGAATCGACACGATGAAGCTCAATCCCATTGCCGTGGAATTCCTGCTTGAGGTTCCAATGACCGTTGCCGGATTGAACCTGACGCCGCAGGCGTTCATCGTTCCCAACCGCAGCTACAACAGGTCCACCGGCAAAAGCGACCTGGAATTCGGTGCCGGCTTTGATCTCGGCTACAAGGTCAATCCCGACATCGTTTTGCGGGGAGGCTTCGGATATGCGCGCAATTCCAACTTGAATTCGTATAAAAACGCCGACGGCACTTACAACATGATGTACGACGTAATCCCCGATCCGACGGTCTCAAAGACCGATACGATAAACAGCAAGCTTGACAATGTAGGATTCGACAGGTGGGGCACCAACCTGAACGTCGGTACGACCATCGCACTCGGGCCCGGCAAGCTTGATCTGGATTTCAACCTCAGCAACGAGCAGAACTCCTGCGACACCACCGTCAACGACTGGTATCCCTTCGTGGACGTCAAGTACGGCTGGGCGCTCACCAAGAACTTCATCCTTATGCCACGGGTGCGGTTCTTCATGGCCGCGCCGCACGTGAAGTATGATTTCAAGGAAACCACGCGGCCCGAGCTGATTTTCACGGGAGTGTTCTAAATCGGTTTGCTTGAGGAACTGTGTTTTGGAAGGGGAGGGAACAGTGGGTTCCCTCTCCTTTTTTTATATCCGTTATTGCCTCTCGCAAGGCACGCAAAGAGCGCCAAGAAATAAATAATCAGTAGGTTAACAAATGACATTCAGCGGATTTGTTGGCCCAGTGAAAGCGGAAACCCGGATGATTTGTTGACTGGACTCCCGCATGCGCGGGAGCGGCGTTGGTTATTTTTGGATGCGCTCAGGTGAGCTCAAAGAGATTGCTTCGTGGAGTTTGTCCCGAGATTTGCCGAGGGGCTCGCAATGGCACATCTATCAATTCATCAACTCGTTTACCCCGTCAACTCGTCTACAATTTTCTCTTATCTTCCACCACCGGCTGTTTCTTTCCCCGGGATTCCGCCTGCAGCGAACTTTCTTCCATAAACGAGACGTTTGCGGTAACCCCGAGGACTGTTTTGATCCGCTGGGCAATTGTTTTGCGCAAATGTTCCAGCGCCTTGATCTCGTCGAGGTAATCGCTGCCCGATGCCACGGCGACGCAGATCTCCATGACGTCTGCGTCGTCTTTTCTGTCAAGAACGATCTTGCACTGGGGAACAATGCCTTCAACGCCGAGCACGGTCTCGAAGACCTGGGCGGGGAAGAGCTTGGCGCCCCGGAGCACGATCATGTCATCGGTGCGGCCCTTCACCCGGGTCATGCGCGCGAACGTGCGGCCGCAGGCGCAGGGACCCGGCATAAGGCTCGCGCGGTCTCCGGTGCGGTACCGGATGACCGGGAACGCCTCCTTGGTGATGGTGGTGAACACCAGCTCCCCTTCCTGGCCGTCCGCAACCGGCTGCAACGTGGCCGGATCGATGACCTCAACGATGAAATGGTCTTCGCTCACATGGAGGCCGTCTCTTTTTTCACATTCGCCGGAAACGCCCGGTCCCATGATTTCGCTCATGCCGTAACTGTCGTACGCCGTGATTTTGAAGATCTCCTCGATTTCCTTGCGCACGTTTTCGCTCCACGGCTCGGACCCGAAAATGCCGCGTTTTAGTTGCATCTGGTCCGGACCGACGTCCATCGATTCCATGGTCCGCGCAAGGGAGAGGGCGGTAGACGGCGCGCAGATGAGCGCGGAGGTTTTAAAGTCCTTCATGATGGTCACTTGGTCGCGCATGTTGCCGTGCGTCGACGCGGGGATCACCGACGCCCCGATTTTCTCAGCGCCGAAATGGAAACCGAGCCCGCCGGTGAAGAGGCTGTATGAAAACGCGATCTGCACCACGTCGTGCTCCGTGATGCCGGCCCAAGAAAGCTGGCGCGCCACGAGGTCGGACCAGTGCATGATGTCGTTTTTAGAATAACCCACCACGATGGGCTTGCCCGTGGTGCCGGAACTCGCGTGAATGCGCACGATGTCACGCAGGGGCAGCGCGAACATGTCGTAGGGATAGCTGTTGCGCAGGTCTTCCTTAGTTGTAAAGGGGAGGTTTTCTATATCCTTGATCGACCTGATGTTCTCGATGACGATGCTCTTTGCGTCAAGGGCGTGCCTGTAGAACGCGACGTTGCGATAGACCCTGTTAAGCGTGGTCTGCAGGCGCTCGATCTGCAGCTGCGCCAGGTCGTCGCGGGACATGGTTTCGAATTTCTGGCTGTCGGTCATAAGAGGCGGCCTCCTTTTATTGATCTGTTCACTCATTAATCTTCTGATAATCCTTCCCCAGATATGCCCGCTGCACTTCCGTATTGTTAAGCAGCTCCCGCGCGGTCCCTTCAAGCACAATGGAGCCTGTTTCCATCACATACCCGCGGTCGGCAATGCCGAGCACTGCTTTCGAATTCTGCTCAACCACGAGGATCGTACTGCCGCCGTCGCGCAACCTGCTTATCGTGGCCAGGATCTCCTTCACTACCAAAGGCGCGAGTCCCATTGACGGTTCGTCGAGCATTATAAACGCCGGCTTCGCCATTAGTGCGCGGCCGATGGCGAGCATCTGCTGCTCGCCGCCGGAAAGCGTTCCGGCGAGCTGGCCGCTACGCTGCTTGAGAATCGGAAACAACTCGAACACGAGGCCGAGCTGGGTTTTTACCTCGGCGCCCGCGCGTTTCTGGAACTGCGTGTAGGCGCCAAGGACAAGGTTTTCCTCAACGGTCATGGGCGCGAAGAGCAGTCTTCCCTCGGGAACGAGCACGCAACCCCTGCCGACCACCTTGTGCGCCGTGATGCCGGAAAGGGGGGCGCCGTTAAACAATATTTCGCCCGACCAAGGCTTGATCACGCCAGCGATCGTGTTGAGCAGTGTGGTTTTTCCGGCGCCGTTCGCGCCGATGATGCCGACGATCTCGCCGGGATTGACATGGAGCGAAACGCTCTTGAGCACACGCAGCTTGTTGTAGCCCGATTCGAGACTCCGCACCTTAAGCATGCTCTTCCCCCAGATAGACCCTGATGACTTCCTTGTTTTTCTGGATGTCGCGCGGTTTTCCCTCGGCGATCATCTGTCCGAACGAAAGCGCGCTTATCCCGTCCGAAACGTTCATCACC
Organism: Chitinivibrionales bacterium; assembly: GCA_035516255.1. Taxonomy (NCBI): domain Bacteria; kingdom Pseudomonadati; phylum Fibrobacterota; class Chitinivibrionia; order Chitinivibrionales; species Chitinivibrionales bacterium. The sequence goes on from DATJAL010000054.1 coordinate 46,525, forward strand.
AGCGACATGTCATGCTCGACCAGAAGGATGGTGACGCCGGTGTCCCGTATTTTCCGAATCGTTTGGCCGAGCCTCTCGGTTTCCTGCATGTTAAGCCCGGCTGCCGGTTCGTCAAGGAGCAGCAGCACCGGTTCGCCCGCAAGGGCGCGCGCAAGCTCGACGTGGCGCTGCTGGCCGAACGCGAGGCTCATCGCGTCGGTGTGCGCAAGGTGCGACACGCCGAGCAGGTCGAGCATGGCGAGCGAGCGTTCGCGTATGAGCCTTTCTTCCTTCCACGAGCGGGGGAGGTTCAAAATGCCGCTCATTATCCCACACCTGCTCCTGATGTGCCTTCCGATCATGACGTTCTCGAGCACGGTCATTTTCGCAAAAAGCTTGATGTTCTGAAACGTGCGTATCACGCCGTGTGATGCGATTTTATGCGGCGCGAGTCCATGGATCGGTTTTCCGTTAAAGAAAACAGCGCCGGAATCCGCCTTGAGGGAACCTGAAATAAGGTTGAACAGCGTGGTTTTCCCCGCGCCGTTGGGACCGATGAGTCCCTTTATCATCCCCTTTTCAACTGAAAAGGTGACATCATTGACGGCGTGGAGCCCGCCGAAGTGTTTGCTGAGGTTTTTTATTTCAAGTAGTGCCATATATGAAATTACAAAGTGACAAAGAAACGAAGAGGCAGAGCAAAAACCGTATCATGAGTTTATGGTCATTTCCGCGAAAGCGGGAATCCAGTTTTACTTTTCTCCGTGCTCTCCGTGTCTCCGCGGTGGATTTTTCTTATAACAGAACCGATATTTTTAAACACTCCGGTCTTCACCAAAATTCCGTTCGGCGCAAACAGCATCACCAGGACAAGTATTCCGCCGAACACCGCCTCGTCGAATGAACCGAAGTATCCCCGCAGCGAAAGAAAGTTGAGCGTCACGCTCGCGAGGATGGCGCCCCACAGGTTCGACATGCCGCCCACGGCCACGATCGCCACGTATCGCACCGATTTCATGATCGACGCCTCGGAAGGGCCGATGCCGCCGTTGTAATGGGTGAGGAAAATCCCGGCGACCGATGCGAACACGGCGCTTATGACGAACAGGGTGAGCTTGTAACGGGCAACGTCGACACCCATGGCTGCCGCAGCTTCCTCGTTGCCGTGGATCGAACGAAGGGCGCGGCCCGCCCGCGAATGAACCAGGTTGTGCATGAGCAGTGCGGCGAGAAGCACGAGGAACCACGCGATGTAATAATTGGAGATGCGGGCACCCATGTTGCCGCTCACGTTGAGCCCATGTGTGAGTCCGAACGCCGGAACGTTCGCTATGCCGTCAGCGCATCCGAACACCTTGGTGCCGAGAACGATTTTGTAGATGATGGAGCCGAATCCCAGCGTCGCCATGGCAAGATAATGTCCCTTGAGCCGCAAAACCGGAATTCCGATAAGGTAAGCTATAATGACGGTGGCGATGATGGCTGCGAAAAATGCCAGCCATGGAGTGAGATGGCCGATGTCCGCGCCGTACACGTCTTTTCCCACGCTGATCCACCCGATGTGCACCATCAGGCGGCCGATCGCGCCTTTTGTCAAGGGATAAAAGTCGGCGGTGGTAAGCGCCGCGGAAACGTACCCGCCGATGGCGAAGAATCCCGCATGCCCGAGCGAAATCTGGCCGGCATATCCCATGAGCATGCACAAACCGATCACGACGATCGTATAATACGCCGACATGGTGAGCTGGGTGAGATAGAATTTGTGTCCGGTGAGCGTTACCAACAGCTGTATGCCGGCCACGAGCGCAGCGATGATAAGGAGCGGAAGGTATCGCTTGAGGTTTGCCATGGCTAGAATTCCTTGAGCGCCCCGGCTTCTTTGCTGCCGAAAAGACCGGCCGGTTTAAAAAAGAGAATCGCCAGCAGTATCGTTATGGCTATGACATCTTTGTACGCGACCGGCAGCACGCTGATGCTGAAGGCTTCGATGATTCCCAGCAGCAGGCCTGAGGCGACGGCGGCGGTGCTGTTGCCCAGCCCGCCCAGAATGGCGACGGTAAAGCCCTTGATGGCGAGGGGCGTGCCGCACTCGTACTGGGTCTGGGTGAGCGGCGAAATCACGCACCCGGCAAGTGCACCGATCGCCGCGCTTAACATAAAGGAAAAGGTCACCATGTTCTTCACGCTGATGCCGCACAGTACCGCTGCGGTGCGGTTGGCCGAGCAGGCACGCATGGATCTGCCGGTAAGGGTGTATCTGAAAAATAAAGAAAGCAGAATCACCATGGCCGCGCACGTGCCGAGCACCCACAGCACCTGCGGTGAGATGTAGGCGCCGAAAATTGCAATCGAAGAACACTCATTGCCGGTGAAGAATTTCAACGCCCGAACTTTTTCGTCCCAGACATGGAGCGCCGCTTCCCTGAGCAGTATCGAGAGGCCGATGGTGATGATGATCATGCGCAGCACGGAAGGGCTTTTGAGCCAGCGGATGAAAAGCAGCTCGACCAGCGCGCCTATTGCGGCGGTGATCCCGACTGCGCAGGCGATCGCGAGCGGCAACGGCATGAAAGGGGAGAGCGAGATGGCGGTCATTGCGCCGAGCATGACGAATTCGCCCTGAGCAAAATTGATGATGCCGGTCGTATTGTAAATGATGTTGAACCCGATGGCCACGATGGCGTAGATGCTGCCGCTGGTAATGCCGGAAAGAAAATATTGAAGAATTAGTGAGAAGGACATTTTCGTTGAGAATTGGTCCGGTTAAACGTTAGGACTTACCTTGATGATACATAACCCAAGCAATCGATCCGACATCTATAAATATAAAACAGGCCACCCTCACCCTTGCAGGGAGGAGGGTGGCCCGAAATGTATTGTAAGAGCTGAAAAGAAATTCAAACCAGCAATGAAATAAGCGGATTTTCTCCAAATCAAAGAAAATTAATTCGAGTACAGAGCAAACTTCCCGCCCTTGACGGTCAGCATCTCAAACGCGTTGATGTCAAGACCGTTGTGGTCAGTCGCCGAGAAATTGAAAATGCCCGCTGTTCCCACGAATCCCTTGAGGCCCTCGATTGCCGCGACGACTTTCTCCCTGTCGGGGCCGCCCGCGACTTCGATGGCCTTGGCAAGAATCGTGAGGGCGTCGTAGGCGTGCCCGCCGAACGTGCTCACGTCTTCCTTGTATTTGGCTTCGTAATCGGCCTTGTATTTCTCGAGCAGCGCTTTTTGCGGATGATCCTTGAGAAGAACGGCGGCGACAAGAAGGCGTCCGGCAGGGAAAATGATGCCTTCGGCCGCTTCGCCCGCGGTCTGCACGTACTTGATGTTGCCGAACCCATGGCTTTGGAACAGCGGGACCTTGAAGCCGAGCTGTTTCATATTCTTGGCGAGGAGCGCCTGCGCGGGTTCGATGGACCAGTTGACAACCGCGCCGGGGTTTGCCGCCTTGACCTTGGTGAGCACGCTGGTAAGGTCGGTGGCGTCTTTGTCATAGACTTCGTTGGCGACGATGGTGATTTTGTAATCGGGGGCGATTTTCTCCAACTGTTCCTTGCCGAGCTTGCCGAAGCCGGTGTTGCTCGAGGTCACGGCGATCTTGTCGATCTTGAGCTTGTTGAGCGCCATGAAGATCTTGCGCGCCGCATCGCTGTCTTTCTGCGGCGTCTTGAACACGTATTTGGCCTGCGGTTTGACAATGGCTTCCGCCGCGGCGCAGGAAATGAGGATGGTCTTGTTGCTGTCGCAGATGGACTTGATCTGCATGGTCTCGCCCGAGGTGGACGGACCGATGATGGCGAACACTTTTTCCTCCTCGATCAGCTGCTTGGCAAAGGAGACTGCGTTTTCTGGCTTGCCCTGAGAGTCCTTTATGACGAGGACCAATTTCTGCCCTTTAACGCCGCCTTTCGCGTTGATGTCGTCGACGACCAACTGGGCGGTCTTTTCTTCCGGTGCGCCGAGATTGGCAGCGGGCCCGGTTATTGCAAATATGGCGCCGATTTTAATGGGTTCGGCGGCCTTTGCGGGAGCGGCCGCAGGAGCCGCGGCGGGGGAAGCTTTCGTGTCCTTTGCGGACTTATCCGCAGGCTTTTCCAAGGCAAATGAAAAGCTGCACATCACGACAACGAGTGCGGCAACAGCCGCAATCCACGAACGTCTGGTCATACAATGCCTCCTTAAAGGGTTTGGTTTAAAAGGGCTATTTGCGATTATTTCAAATCTTACGGACTTCCTCATCGGTCATCAGCTTGTACCCGTTTTTCTTGAACACCTCGATTGCCTTGTCGCCGTTTTCAAAACGCAGGAACAGGATCGCCTTGTTGGAATACTGTTCGACAAACGAATAGGTGTATTCGATGTTAAGGCCGTTCTTGTCGCACAGGTTCATGATGTCGTAGAAAATGCCTTCACGGTCGTCTATCTCCACTGCGATCACGGTGTTGATTTTCACCGTGAACCCGGCGTTCTTGAGCATTTCGTTAGCCGCCTCGGGTTTGGACACGATCATGCGCAGGATGCCGAAATCCGAGGTGTCGGCAATGGTAAGCGCTCTTATGTTGATCTTGTTTTCCTTGAGCACTTGTGCCACATGCGCAAGCCTGCCCGGTTTGTTTTCGAGAAAAACTGAGATCTGCTGGATATTCATGGATTTTCTCCTTTTTCTTAAATGACCCGTTTGTCGATGATTCTCTTTGCTTTGCCTTCGCTGCGCGCAATAGTCTTGGGTTCCACGAGTTTCACCTTGGTGTTGATGAGCAGTGCCTCATGCAGTTCTTTTTCAATCTGTTTTTCCCTCGCTTCGAGGTTCTTGATTTCATCGGAAAAACCGGCTTCGCCCAATTCAACTTGCACTTCGAGGTAATCGAGGTTATCGCGCCGCTCCACGACAAGCTGGTAATGGGGGGCGACGCCTTCCATCTTCAGAAGCACCTCTTCGATCTGCGTAGGAAACACATTGACCCCGCGGATGATGAGCATGTCGTCGGTGCGGCCGAGGATGCGGTGCATGCGCACCGACGTGCGGCCGCAGCCGCATTTGCTTCGGTCAAGATAGGTGATGTCCCGTGTGCGGTACCTTACCACCGGCGAGCCTTCTTTCGTGAGCGTGGTAAAAACCAATTCGCCCTTTTCGCCGTCGGGCAGGAGCTCGCCCGTTTCCGGATTGATGATTTCGGGGTAAAAATGGTCCTCGAAAACGTGGAGAAGGTTCTGGCGCTCGCATTCCGATGCCACGCCAGGGCCGATGATCTCGGTAAGCCCATAAATGTCGATTGCTTTCAGGTGGAGTTTTTCCTGAATTTCCTTTCGCATGTTCTCGCTCCACGGCTCAGCGCCAAAGCATCCGGATTTAAGCGGCAGCTTTGAGAAATCGATGCCTTCCTCGGCTCCAGCCTCGGCAAGGTACAGGGCGTAGGACGGGGTGCAGGCAAGGACGGTTGTGCCGAAATCCTTCATGATCTGGAGTTGGCGTTTGGTATTGCCGCCCGAAATCGGTATGATCATTGCGCCGATCTTCCTTGCTCCGTAGTGAACGCCAAGACCGCCGGTGAAAAGGCCGTATCCGTAGGCATCCTGAACTCGGTCTTTTGCCGTTGTGTCACCCATGGCAAGAGTTCTGGCCATTACTTCCGACCAAATCTCAATATCTTTTTTTGTATAAGCGTCCACCACCGGTTTGCCGGTGGTTCCCGATGACGTATGAATTTCTACAATGGAGTTTACATCGCAGGAAAGGAGCCCGTACGGATATACGTCCCGCATCTCGGTTTTTGTCATGAACGGCAGTTTCACGATGTCGGATATATGTTTGATGTCCGAAGGCTTGACCCCTGCGGCGTCCATTTTTTTTCTGAAATAATCGTTGTTGTTGTACACCATCCTTACCAGGTTCTGCAAGCGACGCGTCTGGAGCAACGCGAGCTTTTTTCTGCTCATGCATTCGCATTCTCGGTTCCAAATCATTGGCAAGCCCCCAATAAATAATTAGGATTGAAAAGAATATGGGAAAAACGTAATAACGCTCGAAGATAATAACATAATATATGGTATTATGGGGTTTGCAAATGGAATAGGCCCCAGGACGCTTTGCACATCGACAGCATGAAAAAATCAGTGTTTTTCACTGCGCGGGAATTTAAAAGCCAATAGGATGGAGACTTACCGCTTGACATTGAGAGCTTGGCTTGGTATCATTTGAATTGACGGTTTTTTTGACACTCAATTCCTCGGTTTCCCGCCCGTTTCCGGGATATGGAACATGACAGCAAAAACATCTCTATTCAACGCAATTTACTACGGGACCAAACTCTCCGAAAAGATGCATGAGGACGACACGGAGTATAATCGGAGAGTCCCGTTACTTATTACCCTGGCTTATTTCGCAATCATAATGCTTTCGGTGTTTTCACTCATCGATTTAATCCGGGGCGATGGGTTTAACGCGGTTAGAAACCTACTGGTCCTGGCATGTATTGTTGCAGGATTTATTCATCTCCGCATGACCGGTAAAACCGCTTTTGCATCGAACGTTTTTCTTTGCATGATCTGCATTCAATTTTTTATTGATTTCGCCATTGACAACTTCCGTGCCATGTGGTCGTTTTCCGTACCCCTCCTGTTCTTTTTTATGCTTGGCATACGCAACGCGGCAGTCGCTACTACGATCTTTTTTCTTGCCGAGTGTGGATATATGTTTGTGATGGCACCCCAACATTTTCCAACCGATTTTAAAATCCGGTTTCCTATCATTTTCTTTTGCATCGCACTGTTTTCATCGTTTTTCGAATGGGTGCGTTTTGTCACCCAGAACAAACTCGAACGCAGCCGTTCAATGTTTAAAATCCAGAGTGACATCGGCGTTATCCTTGGATCTGAAGAACACCTTGCCCCGGCTTTGGACCGGATGCTCGACGCCGTTCTCGTGATTAAAGAAATTGATTCCGGTTGGGTATATTTGGTTGATAAAAAGACCGGGGCCCTTGATCTTGCAGTTTGCCGGGGCTTGACCGCTGAATTTGCCCGGGACGTTTCCCGCTGTGCTCCAGATTCCTTTTATACAACACTTGTCATGAAAGGCGCACCGGTGTTCCAGAGATGCCAAGAGACCGGGCTTATTCATCCGGATGCAAAGTACAGCGAGGGACTGAAGGGCATGGCGGTTTTGCCTATTCTGAACGAAGCCAAGGTTATTGCGGTGCTCAATCTTGCCTCGCATAGCAGTGATGAATTCCCGCTCGAGACACAAAGACTTCTCGAGTCGATTTCTGCAAGCCTTGGCAACGCAATTGCGAGAATGATTGCGATAGACGAATTGCGAAAGCTATCGGTGCGCAACGATGCAATCCTGTCCGCGGTCCCTGACATTATTATGGAAACGGACAACAACAAGGTGTATAAATGGGCCAATAAGGCTGGCATAGATTTTTTCGGCCGCGATGTCGTAGGGAAGGGTGCAGATGCCTTTTTTGAAGGTGAACAGGAGACCTATATAAAAACAGAGCCCCTATTTTCGGGAAGCGATGAATTGATTTACGTTGAGAGCATGCAACGCCGCAAAGACGGCGAAAAGCGTCTGCTTGCCTGGTGGTGCCGCTCCCTTAAAGACCTTGATGGCAGGGTAACCGGTGCATTGTCGAGCGCACGTGACATTACCGATATGCGGAAGCTGGAGCAACAACTCCGACAGGCCCACAAAATGGACGCAATTGGCCAGTTGGCAGGCGGTATTGCCCACGATTTCAACAATCAGCTTACCGCCATTGCCGGGTTTGCCCAGCTCCTTTCACAGAATGCGGGCGAAAACCAGCAGATGTTAAAATATGCCGAAAAAATAATGCTGACCGCGAAGCGCTCCTCGGATCTTACCGCACAGCTTCTGGCATTTTCGCGAAAGGGGAATGTTATTTCCGTTGCAACGGACCTCAGGACCATTATTGCCGAGGTTGTGGAGATACTCAAACATACCATTGATAAAAAAATAATTTTAAAGCAGCGTCTCGGTGTCCACCCCATGGTTGTTCAGTGCGACCCTTCACAGATCCAGAACGCGCTGCTTAACATTGCTCTCAACGCACGGGACGCAATGCCAGATGGCGGTGACATGGTGTTTGCCACCGAGAAGGTGAAGATTGACCGTTCCTATGCCGTCTCAAAACATTTCGAAATTCACGAAGGCACCTATATCCTGGTAAGCGTCACCGACACCGGATCGGGCATGGACGCCGATACGCAGAAACACATCTTTGAGCCGTTCTTCACCACCAAGGAAATAGGAAAGGGCACCGGCATGGGGCTAGCGGCGGTTTACGGCATTGTCAAGAGTCACAGGGGCTGGATCAATGTGTACAGCGAACCTGGCTACGGCACCGCCTGCAAACTCTATTTTCCCGCGTTTGATGTCGAGGCTGCGGGCGAAAAGGAGAAAAAAACCTCTGTGGGGACTGCCGGCCAAAAGTTGCGCATCCTTTTTATTGATGACGAAAAGATGATAGGCGAAATGGCGCATGATATGTTGGCTTCGCTCGGCCATGAGGTGAGTGTATTCAATAGTGCTAAAAAGGCCGTGGAACATTACAAGAAATCGTGGCAATCGATCGACCTCGTCATCATGGACATGATAATGCCCGAAATGGGAGGAATGGAAACGTTTGTCGCGCTGCAAGCAATAAACCCTTCAATACGTTCTCTATTGTCGTCAGGTTATTCCCTTGCAGGTGAAGCACAGAAGATCATCAACAAAGGTGTACGCGGATTTGTTCAGAAACCGTTCATGTTCGATCAACTGCAAAAAGCCATTGAGGATGCAATGACAGGATGAAATACCTTCTTTTAATGTGATCACACACGGGTCTTCGTCAATTAAAAAGGCATCACTAAAGATGCCTTTTTTAATGATTGTTTTTAGAATCATTTTGCAATGCAATACGCTTGGCCGCACTAGGGTTTTTCTCAGCCAAAATGCGGATAAAATAAACGCCGTTTACATATGCGCCTGCATTATCCCGCTTTTCCAATGGTAAGAGGTGATATGCTATAAAAGGTATGGTGATATATTAATTGAGATAATTTTCCCAAATAATCATTTGCTAATTATAACAGGATATAAAATTTGTAACAACATAATTAATAATAAGTTATAATATTAATTAGTATAATTAAAATCATGAGCCGTTTTACAAAATAAAAATAAGTTGACATATAATCCAAAATACTGTATATTTAAGTGAAACTAATCACAATAATTAACCGGTAGTAGATGATGTTAAAAAATAAAAAACCCAATATTCCTTTGCCTTCGCTTTCCAGGCTTCTGACTGTATACCGTCTTCTTGAGCAACTAGAAAAGGATGGGATTGCCTCCGTGTCTTCGTCCGAGATCGGCAAAATTCTTGGATACAAGCCGGATAGCATCCGCAAAGATGTCAGCTTTCTTGGCGAAGTGGGGAATTTCGGAGGCGGATACGAGGTTCAGAAACTCAAGAGGCACATCAGCACAAAACTGGAATTGGAGAAAAAGAGAAAAACCTGCATTGTGGGACTTGGCCGGCTTGGTACGGCGATTCTGAATTACGACGATCTGCTTAGGAACGGGTTCATCGTTGTGGCGGGGTTCGATTCTAATATAAATAAACTTGAGACGATAAATACCGCGCTTGAATTGTTCCCTGCCTATGAAATCGCGGAAATCGTGCGAAGAAAGGAAATTGAGATCGGAGTGATTGCGGTGCCGGCACGGTCCGCTCAAGAAACCGCTGACCGGCTCATGGAAGGCGGCATCAAGGGGATAATAAATTTTTCGCCCGTGGCGATAGAGGTGAAAAACAGTGTGATGATCAGGAACATTGATCTTCTTGGCGAGTGCATGCTCCTGTCAACACTGCTTACCTTTGAAGAAAACGCGTTGAGATAGGGATATAAACCTTATAGAAAAAGGAGAGTCACATGGCACGAGTGTTTAATTTTTCCGCTGGACCTGCTGTGCTTCCTGAGCCAGTGCTCAAGAATGCTGCAGCCGAAATGCTCGATTGCAACGGATCCGGGATGTCGGTGATGGAGATGAGCCACCGGTCAAAGGATTTTGAGGCAATCATCAACGGAGCCGAGGAACATCTACGAAAGCTCATGAACATTCCTCCAAACTATAAGGTGCTGTTTCTACAGGGCGGTGCGTCGAGCCAGTTTGCCATGGTGCCGCTCAACCTGCTCGGAAAAAACGGGAAAGCAGATTTCCTTAATACCGGAACCTGGTCCAAAAAGGCGATTTCCGAGGCAAAACGGTACGGGAAAGCAAATGTCGTGGCAACGTCTGAGGATAAGAATTTCAGCTACATTCCCAAAGTCGCCAAGGACAAGTTCGATCCGCAGGCGAGTTACGTGCACATCACCAGCAACAACACGATTGAGGGAACGAAATACTCCGTTTTTCCAGATACCGGCGCGGTGCCCCTTGTTGCGGACATGTCTTCGAACATTCTCTCCGAGGCGATGGATGTCACGAAATTCGGTCTGATTTATGCAGGCGCGCAGAAGAACATCGGACCTGCGGGCGTATGCGTAGTCATCATCCGGGAAGACTTGATTGGCAAGGCGCTCGACATCACCCCAACCATGTTTAATTACGACACCCATGCCAAGGAAAAATCTTTGTATAATACGCCGCCCACATACGGCATTTACATTGCAAAACTGGTGTTCGAATGGATGCTCGAAAAGGGAGGCGTCCCCGCGATAGAGAAAATTAACAGAGAAAAGGCTAAGATGTTGTACGATTTTATAGACAATTCCAGCCTTTTCAAAGGAACGGCGGCAAAGGAAGACCGATCCATTATGAACGTTCCCTTTACGCTTCCGACCGACGAGCTTACCGAAAATTGCCTCAAGGAGGCAAAGCAGAACGGCTTGGTTCAGCTCAAGGGACACCGGAGCGTTGGAGGAATGCGCGCCAGTATTTACAACGCGATGCCATTTGAAGGCGTTAAAAAGCTTGTCGATTTTCTTAAAAAATTCGAAACGGCCAACAAATAAAAATGGACATTGAGGACACAGTGGAAAAAAATTAAAAAACGCTTATTCTCCGTGATCTCGATGGCTATGCTTACAACTTAAAGGAGGAAACAGACAATGTTCAAGATTCAGACGCTCAATAAAATCTCCCCGAAAGGTCTCGAGCTTTTTCCAAGGGAAGAGTACGAAATCGCTTCGGAGTTGATGAATCCCGACGCCGTGCTGGTCCGTAGCGCGGACATGCATGAGATGCAGATGGCCGACTGCATCAAGGCCATCGCGCGCGCCGGGGCCGGCGTCAACAACATTCCCATCGACAAATGTTCCCAAAAGGGCATCGTGGTCATGAACACTCCCGGCGCAAACGCCAACAGCGTCAAGGAACTCGTGATCGCGGGATTGCTGCTGTGCTCGCGCAAGCTGGTGGACGGAATCATTTGGGCAAAGGGGCTCGCCGGCAAGGGGGACGAGGTGCCCAAGCTCATCGAAAAGGGAAAAAGCAATTTTGAGGGCCCCGAAATCAAGGGGAAAAGGCTCGGCGTGATAGGTCTCGGCGCCATCGGCGTCAAGGTGGCGAACGACGCGGTGTCGCTCGGCATGGAGGTGACGGGGTATGATCCCATCATTTCGGTGGAGGCCGCCTGGGAACTCTCCCATAACGTCAAGCGCTCGCTTTCGCTTGACGGCCTGGTGGCGAAATCGGATTACATTACCCTGCATGTCCCGCTCAACGACAAGACCAAAGGAATGCTCAACAAGGAAAAGTTCGCGCTCATGAAAAAAGGCGTGCGCATCCTCAATTTCGCGCGCGGCGGACTGGTGAAAAACGAAGACCTCAAGGAAGCGTTGAAGGCAGGAACGGTCGCCGCGTACGTCACGGATTTTCCCGACCAGGATCTGGTTGCCCTGGAGGGCGTTATTCCCATTCCGCACCTGGGAGCGTCCACGCCCGAGGCGGAAGACAACTGCGCGATCATGGCCGTCAATCAGACGAAAAATTTCCTCGAATACGGGAACATAAAAAACGCCGTGAATTTCCCAGACTGCGAGATGGAACCCTCGGGCAAAACAAGGATCCTGGTGGGCAACAGGAACGTGCCCAACATGGTGGGGCAGATCACGTCGCTCTTGGCCGCGGAGAAAATAAATATCGCCGACATGCTTAACAAAAGCAAAGGAGACCTCGCCTACAACATCATCGATATTGACAACGTGATAAGCGAAAGCGCGCTGAAAAAGCTGAAGGCGATAGAGGGAATAATAATGGTAAGCGTGTTGGAAAAAAAATAGTCACTTTTATCGCGCGAGCGGGGGCCACGTGCCCCCGCTTTTTTTTGTAATTAATAGAACGCCGCTTCAAGTTTTCTCAGCATCGCATGTTCTTCTTCGGAAATCTTGTTGATCCCGAGGAAACCGCCGCTTGCCTGGGCAACGGCGCGCGCGCTGCCGACAAACTCCTCCTTGAACGCCTTTTTCTGTTCCTTGCTCATCTGTTCGCAAAGCCCCTTTACATAGTGCGTCCACGCCTCAAAGTGGTCGGGCGTGGGCCGATGTTCGAGCCACTGCATGATCAGCAGATAACCGGCGCTTCCCTCGGAAAATCCCATGCGGTCGGCTGCCTTGAGCACGGCTTTCTTTTCCAACGCGTCAACGTTTCCGTCGGCCCAGGCGACCTCCACGAGCGGAAGCGCCTTGATGGGAACGAGTACCTCCGGCCTTACCTTCAATTCCACCAGGCGCTGGAGAATGGCTTCGTTCTTGATGCCGGACACTTTGGAAAGCTCTTCCTTGGTTTCCTTGAGCATGCGCAGACCGCGGATTTTCCCCAGGCGTTCTTTTTCAGCCTCGCGGATCGCCTTGTCCAGCAAACGGGTAACCGCCGCAGCCTCATCCATGCCGGGGGTGATCGGCATCGGTCCCTCCTTGATGTAACAAAGTATACCGTGCTGGCTAGCGGGTGGCAAGACTTGCGAGATAATTTGGCTCGTCGATAAGCTCCCAGTTGTCAAAATCGAAGCCGAGGGAGAAGGTGATGTGGTCGCCGCCGAGCGGCCAGGGCCTGTTGAATCCGTTGTCGTATCGCAAGCTGAGGGCGAGGGGAAACCCGAATGACTTAGCCTTGAGCCTGATCTCGGCGCCGGCGGACGAAAGCCAGTCTTCCTTGCGGAACGGGAAAATATCGGAGGTGCTGTGCCAGCCCGCGCCCGCGCAGAAGTTCAGCGCGCCATAGAGCTGGTCGATGTTGAAAAACCACAGCCGTTTGCCGATCTGCGTCCCTGGCCAGAGCGGAAACCGGTACGAAAGGTTGACAGCGGCGACGGTGTTGCCCGTGACAAGAACGGTGTCGAAGATGATCGAATCGGCCGAGGCGTCGTTTTTTTTAAGCGTTCCCTTGAAGAAATAGGCGTATCCGCTGAGCCATTCCACAGGCTTGTAATATGAGGGGAGCTCTTTTTCCTGGTCGTGGCTGCCCAGCAATGCGTTGGCGATTCTTTCGTGCGGCACCACCACGGTCGCGTTGACATCGGCATAGAGGTCGTGGTATTCGTACCAGGGCGACGTCATCCCGAATTTGAGCGTGCCGCCCAATTCGTGGTATTTGAACATGTCGTAGTTTTCCCGGGGAATGTTGTTTTCGATCGTCACCCCTTTTTCGTTGAGCAGGTACTGGCCCCAGAAATTGTAATGAAGGTTTGCGGCGATTCCGCGCGGTGAAATGACCATGCGCTGATCATACTCCGGCGCAAGGAGCGAAAGATAAATTCCCGCCCGGTAGCCCTGCGCAACGTCATAAAAGAAGTCCTTGGTACCGGGGAAAATGTCCTTAAAAGCGTCTTCGAGCAGCAGGTACACTTCGTACCAGTTGTAGCTTCCGATAAGGTGAAAGTTGATGCCTTCGGCAAGCGGATGCGAGGCCATGAAATCGAGATATCGCAGCGTTATCTGATAGTTGAGCGGAAGTTGTGTGGCCGTGCCCGCATTGTCCCAGTAAAAGTAATCGCTTTCGGTGATGGCGCGGTTCAGAAAGTCAAAGGACAATTCAACAGGAAGCGTTTTCGTGCTGCCGAACGCGCCGAGGTCGAAATTGATGGACCTGCCGAAAAAGCCTTTGTCCAAATTGATGAACTGATTGAGTTTGTCTGGCTCGAGCAAAAGATACCCGCCGATCTGTGTGCCCATGTCCGCAGACGCCAGCGGATCTTCAAGATAGCCCACAGCCCCTGCCTTGAACACCGATCGTCCCTTGAACACATCGTAAATCTGGGGGATCGCCTGTTCCATGATGAATGTGGGGGCAAGCATGAACATCGTGGGGAAATATGACGAGTAAGGATGCGCCTGGCTGGCAACCGGCGGCACGGGCGGCGCGGGCGCTGGCTGGCGCGGCACGAACAGGGAGTCTTCCTGCTCCTGAGAGAGAACGGTCACCGTATCGATGAGGAATATGCCGTAGCCGTCCTTGTCGTAGTTGGCGCACACGAGCTTCTTCTGGTTTTTTGAAACATCTGGTGCGAATGCGCCGCCGGAGACGTTGGTGAGCCGTTCCAGCGAATGCGTTTCGAGGCTGTACCGGTAGATGTTGAAAATGCCGGTGCGGTCGGACGAGAAGTAGAGGGTTTTTCCGTCGGCGCTGTAACGGGGATCGCGGTCGTCGTATCCGGAATTTTTCATGAGGTCGAACTGGTGCGTGAGCGTGTCGTAGATGCCGATCCTGCGGAACCCCGTGTCGATGTAGCTGACCGCGATGTGCCTGCCGTCGGCAGACCAGTCGAGACTGTAGATGTATTTGATGGGCAGGTTCGGACTGTTGGAAGCAGTATCGGGGTACACGATCGTCCCGTTCTTTCCCGCGGTGTCGGTAATGCTGAGGTAGAATTTGTCAACAACGCGTTCGGCGGCTGCCAGCCGGTCGCCGCCCGGTGAGAAAACGGCCGAAAAAATGTGCAGTTTTTTTGTCACCTGGCGCTCGGTTTTCTTCTTAAACGGGTTAAACTTCTTTTTTTCGGCGGGCAAGGTGTCAATGAATACATCAAAGGCGCGGTCGCCACCCTTGTCGGACGGCAGCGTTGACTTTTCGGATTTCATGCTCGTGTAGGCGATCAGACCCGACGGCGCGTGAATGGAATAAAACCCGGAGACGCCTTTTTCCTCCTTTATCTTTTTATCTTCCTTGACGGTGTCCAACAGGCTGTACGAATAAAGCGTCATGGAGAAAAAGGAGAAGTCCGCCTTGCCGTTCGAGATAAAGAACACCTTCTTTTCGTCGGGCGAGAACTTGGGCCAGTAATTGTCGTAACCGTCCTTGTTGATTTTCCTGCCGTACACCTGTTTCCCGAGTTTTTTCACCTGATCGTTGTATTTTATCTCGAGTGAGTGCTTCCATTCGTCATACAGCTGCTGGCCCGTGATGCCGAGCACCTTTTTTACCGCCGCATTGAAGTCGAGTCGGAAGAAATGAGCGCACTCCTTGAGCAGGGCGACCACCTTGCCGTAACCGTAGGTGTCGGAGATGTATTTGACAAGAGAGAAACCGTGGTTGTAGGTCTTTTCGAGGTCCTCGCCGGTGCCGGAGAATTCGAACATGCGCGCGGCGGGAAGCATTTTTCCCGACACCACCAGGGTGCGCAGGATCATGTCGCGGTGCGAGTCCCACGAATCGCTCCCATGGCGTGAGTCCTCGTACTGCGCGATGCCTTCGGTAAACCAGGGTGGCAGGATATCGCTGGGGAAAATGTGGAGCGCCTCGGTGCGGTAGGGTTCGTTCGGGTGGCTGAAATACCCTATCTGAATGGCGGGAATGAACGGCGGCAGCTTCAACCCGGCGGTAATGGAGAAGATATGCGCGAATTCATGGGCGATCACGCCCTTGAGCCAGTCGTGCGTACCGCGCAGATTGATGTCGAAGTCATGCGGCCAGAGGATGATGAAATTATGATTGGGGTCGGCAAGGCCGTTGGTCATCTCCCCGTCGATCAGCAGCACCTTGGTTTTGGCTGGAAGCACGATGTCGTAGGTTTTTACGTAGATCGTGTACAGGTTTTCGAAAATTGCGCCCGCCTCGCGCGCGACTTGCTCCAGTCCGTCGGTATAGTTAATGGTGACATGCTGGGTTTCTATGGTAAAAACCTTGGTGCCGAAGCCGTTCCACGCGTTGGGCGGCATGTCCTGGGGTAACGCCGGAGAGTAAAAAAGCATTAAAACCGGAAGAATGAAAATAATGGCGGCGGAAAAATTATGAGGGCGGGTGCCCGTGGCCTGATGGATGGTCACTTTACAACCGCCATTTTCCAGGTGTTGGTATATTTGGTGCCGCCCACCACCGCCTCGAGCCGGCAGCGGTAAATGCCGGGCCCGAAGGTTTCGAGCGAAAGCTGCGGCAGTTCATTGTAATCGGGAAAGCTCCCCGAAATTCCTGTTTTGGAAAGCACGTGGAGCCCGCCGATGGTGAAAATGTCGAGGCGCACGTCCCGCGCCGGGGCAGAGAATTTGTATTTGAACACCACGTATTTCGAGCCGTTGGTCGGGTTGGGATATGAGTAAAAGACGATGGGCCTGTTATCGGCCGGGCCGATCTGCGGCGACGAGCCGAGATAGGCAAAAGGCCTGGAGCCATTGTAGCCGAGCTGCTGCCAAACAATGGTGTCGCCGATGACGCCGTTGCCGAGCTTCCAGCGGTATACCCATCCGTTGCGCGCCACCGACACGAGGTTGATGAGGCCGTCGTTGTCGAGGTCGTCGAGGAGCGGGGAAGTGGCGCCGGGGCCGCCGACGGTGAGCGGCCAGTAGGAGAGTATCTGGTTTGCGCCGATAGTGTTCAGGGGCCTTTTTCCGTTTTTGTCAAGAGCATCCACATAGCCTCCCGGCAGCACGATGGGAAGCACCAGCGAATCGCCGAACACGAGCGCCGAGTCAATGAAGCCGGCCGAAACGCCCACGAGGCTGTCTTTGGAGCCGTCCTGACGCAGGTACACGACTTTTCCCGTGCTCCGGTCGACGCGGATGATGGAATCGATTTCCCAGGTGTCGTTCTCGCCGGTCGCGGAGTTGAACATCACGAGCGGTCCGGGCGTCGCGGCCGCCGATCGCGTAACGACCGGAGAGCAGGCGATGTTGCCGCGCCAGAACCTGTTGTCAAGGACGGCGGGCCATCCGGCGAGCGGCACGCCTTTGTAATTAAGGGCATACACGCCGCTGGTGCCGCCCGCTATGATATCGGGATAACCGTCGCCATTGACATCCGCGATTGACGGCGGCGCAAGGTTTATGGGAAGCATGCTTCGGGCGCGTGACGTGTCGAGCGCCGACGCCCAATCGTTCGGCAGGTTCGACCAGCCCGGCGCCGGCACAAGGTCGGTGGTATAAACCCACAGACCCTTGCGGCTGTCGCACACGACTATTTCGGGTTTGTTGTCTTTGTTAAGATCCGCGGTGACCAGCGAATAGGGCGGAATCCCGCTGTCGACATGCGCGGACAGCACCGGTGCCGGACTCCCGATGCGCAGCAGTGAAAGAATGCTGTTGTTTTGGATGCACACAAAGCTGTCGGAAAAGCCCGGCAGAGCGGCAACGGCGCTGACCGGAACGGCGCCCGCGAGCCGGATCGAATCTTTCGGCGCTGAATATTGGGCCGTGTCGCCGATGAGCACGACACCGGTCGAACATCCCATGACCCAGGAATTTCCCGGCAGTTTGCACAGATAGGTGCTGGGCATCCATGGAAACTGCGGCGTGGAATCGATGGCGATGGTCGAATCCGAGGCGCTGGTCACCAGGTAGAACCGTTTTTGGCGCGACGGCACGATGAGCTTCCCGTTTATCACGGTGGGAAAGGTGTAAGCGCCGGGAATCGTGTCGAAATGCACGGTTTCGGAGGTGACCGGTGCCGTTGCGGGCGTCGTGCTCCCGGACACGTTGCGTACGTTGACATATGATACGACCGCGCTGTCGCCGTTCTGGATCACCCTACCTTTTCCGGCGGGCCACACGTAGAGGCGGCCGCTCTGCGAAACCAAAGCGAGTTTCTTCGAAGTTGTTCCGAACACCGCGGGGTCGAACAGTTTTTCGGGCACCGTGTGCTTGGGCCAGCCGGGCACGAGAAGGTCCCAGTTCACCGAAACGGTGAAAGCGCTGTCGGAAAAGTCGCGCACCCAATGGTCGTAGATCCGGTAAAATTCCTTTCGCTGCCGAATGAGCGCCGCGCCCGATACCGGGAGCGTGTCGAACCGCATGGCGAGGAACGTCTGGCCGCCGTCATTGGCATGTGTCGACGGTTTGGTCCATTCGTTCATTTTGTAAACAAACGTCGAGTCGCTCGTCTTTTTCGTGAAATGGGGGAACACGTCCTCCGCACCGCCGAAATCGAACACGGGCTGGTAGAAGATATCGCGTCCCATGATACCGAGGTCGTTGATGCCGTCCGCCTCCTCGAGACACACCGCTTTGTAATTGGAATCCGCGTTGAGCATGTCGTATTTCAGCCGGTCGCGGATGATGTTTTCATCGATGTGCCACACCAAAAGTCCCGAGGCCGGGATGCCGACGTCATAATTTTTCGCCGAAAGAATCACGCGCGAGCCGTCGTTCGAAACCGAGTCGACAACGGTGCGAGACTGAAGGTTCACCGGTTCGTACTGGTCGATGACCGCCGTGTCGGGCGGACCCTTGCCGATGTCCCAATTGAAAACAGTGGTGTCTCCGGAGAGATTGCGCTGGCGGTTTTCAATAAGATAATATTCATGGTCGTTGATGGGAACGAGAAGGATGGTGGTGTCGCCGGGATGCGCGGCGCTTACCGCCTTGCAGCGGGCGCTGCCCGCCTGGCCTTGACGCAGGGGAACGGGAGCATCCCAGCCCATGTAGGCGCGCACCCAGGCCGATGGCCAGGGAGGGATGAACCCGTTTGCCGCCGAATAGCCATAGGGGTCCATGATGCAGAAACTGCCCACCGCCGTCATGCCGCTCGACGTGGAAAACAGGTCGGGAATGCCGATCTGGCGCGCGATCTGGTTCACCATGATGCCGTGGATGCCGAAGTTGAGGCCGTCCTGATTTGACGTTTCGGAACACATCATGACTTCGTCGACGAGAAGACCTGCGCCGCCGGCACCGCTTACCATTACGCCCGCGCTGTCGAGCTTGATGGTGTCCTTGAAAAAGTGGAAAAACTGGTTCGACACGAACACGTCAATCATGTCCGAAGGGGAATTTCTGGCTATGGAGCCCTGTGCGCCGCCGTCGGTGAGGAATGAGGAGCCGGCATGGAGGATCATGAAGACGGTTTTATGTCCCAGCGAGTCGACGATGTTCCCGTTGGACATGCTGAGTCCGGCAAAGGGACCGTCATTTTTGTCCGCGCTCTTTATCGCGTCAACAATGAATTTCATGAGGCCGACGGTTTTGCGTTCGTAATAGTCGTCATAGGTCTCTTGAGGCGGTTTGTAACCCGGCGAATATACGCTCATGGGGTTGGACACTGCATACATCGGAACATTGTCGCTGGTGGGATACACGGTGTAATCGATTCGCAGCTTTCCGCGCGACACGGTTGAGAAATACCGTTTGACAAATTCAAACTGGTCGTTAAAGTAAGCTAATTTGTGGCCGAGCGCATCGAATTTGTACACTGTGTCCGAATTGTAGTATCCCTGTTCGGCCGCGTCGCCCTGCATGCCGAAAAGGCCGTTGCCGGTGGTAAGGGGGTTCGTGTCGCTTTTGAATTCGACCCGTATCCCTATGACGTGGATGACATCGGTGTCGCCGGCGGCCTTTTTGAAAAGCAGCGAGCCGGCATGGTCGGCGGCGGTTTCCACAAGCCGCTTCTGCGACGAGGAGCCGAGCAGTTTTGACAACGCCGTCGCGGCAGGACTCTGCTGAAAAAAAATTGAAGTGATGATCAAAAAGGCGGGAATGATTGGACGGTTGATATGAATCATAACCTTTTTATCACTTGCTTCCGGCTCAACATGGGAATCAGGTTTGATTGGCCGCTAGAAATTGAACATGAGCGACCATCTCCACTGGCCGTTGCGAGCTCCGGTGCTTCCATCGGCGACAATGCCTTTCATAAATCCTTCTGGAGAATAGATGAAGGACCAATCGAAAATGATGTTGGCATAATTAATGCCGAGGCCGAACGTGAGCTCAAAACGCTTGCCGGTATAATCAAAAAGGTGGCCGATGCGTAGGGCGAGCAGATTGGCGTACCAGAGTTCGATCCCGGCGTGGAGATTTACATCTTCAAGTTTTTCCAACGTTGTTTCAGTGGTATCGGCAAGAAGTCCGGTCCAGATTGCGGTGTAGAAAGGATCAGGTTGCTTATCCGGATAGTTCTTCACTATTTCCCGGTCAACATCAAGAAGCAGGTTGAGGTCGAGAAACGGGGTTTGCACCGCCTTGTAGGCGAGGCCGAGGCGCACCGTAAAGGGTATGGGATCGGCCTCCTGCTGTGATATGTAGAAAATGGAGGGCCCCATGTTTTGGAGCATGAATCCCAGGCTGAGATTTTTTACAAACAAATTCTTTTTGAGCAGCGCCGCATCAATGGCAAACGTTTGGCCCACGCCCTCGTCACCCGGGCCGTAGCCGGGCGCCAGTGCGCTGTGCGCGTATTTGATGTTGATGCCTGCGGAGAAATCGGGAGCGAGCAAGAGGCCGTACGACAGTCCAAATACGCCTTCCCACGACCTGTATTCGGCTATTTCCCTTCCTTGCTCGTCGGTGGAGGTATTGACGCCGAAGTTGATGAAATTGACTGTAACGCCGATGGTCCCCCAGTCCTCGGTGGGGAGCACGCCCGCAAGATACACGTGCCAGAGGTCAGGGATTTTAAAGGCGGGGAGCAGCATTTCGTGGAACAGGAATACCTGCCTGTCCGCGTAGTCGTATTTGTTAACCGCCTCCTTTGTCGCGAGCCACATGTCGTTTCCCTGCACCGAAACCCCCTGGACATCGTCGCCCTTCAGCGCGTTCTTCGAATGGTATACCTTCCATTCCGGAGGGTTTTCCCTGGTTTTGCCGCTTGCGTCGGTCTTTATTCTTCCTTGGCGGTAGGTGATCGCCCCCTTGTTGGTGCCTATCCACACCGTGCCGCTCGAGTGCTCACTGATGGACGTCACGGTGCTGCCGGGAAATTTATACCGTCTCCACGTCGCTTCGTCGAAAATGGCGACGCCGTTCGGCCCTCCCACCCACAGCCTGCTTTTTGAATCGACAAAGAGCACCCTGACATCGTTGGTCAGGAGACCGTTGGTGGTGTCGTAGAAAGTCCATGCCGAATCCTTTCTGGCCGCGAGACCCTTGGCGGTGCCCACATACAGGACGCCGTTTTTACCATAGGCCACCGCGTTGATGACCGGATCAGGAAGTCCGTTTGCGACGCCAATCGCGGTCCATTTGCCGTCGGCAAAGATACCGATGCCCGCATCGGTACCCACGGCGATGTCGCCGCTGCGGCCCACGCACAGCGCCCTGATGCTGTTGGAAGGAAGGCCGTCGGATTCAGAAAAATATTTCCATACCGAACCGTCGTAACGCCACAGGCCATGGGGGGTGCCCACCCACACCCTGTCGAGCGAATCGAGCAAGAGCGTCCGCACGGTATCGTCAACCGCAATTTTAAAGGGGACTTTGAGTTCGACAAGCTCTTCGAACTGTGTGTCTTTCTTGGTAAGAATCTGGGCGATATCATCGGCCATTTTGCTTGCTTTGAGAGAATCAACCTTTACCGCGATTTTTCCGTAGATCTGCGCCGACGTCCGCTCGAATTTCGACAAGGCCATGATCTCCGCCGTAAGATCGTCTATCGTGTAGTTTTTTGCTTTCATGAGGGAATCGCTTATTTCCCTGCGCAGGTATTCCTCGAGCCCCTTTGTTCTGTTCACCTCGATGCCGTTTGCGTTTTTGAGAACCATGACCGCCCTGTTAATGAGACTTTCGTTGTCGACCGCCAGGTATTTCTTCGCTATGCTCTCCAAGTTGTCGCCCTGGACAATGAGATGGCGTTCATAGGCGATCCATGCCTTGCCGTTGAACTGGAGGATGCCGTGGTTGGTGCCGGCCCAGATTTTATCACCCATGCCGAAATCTTTTTTTCGTTTTGCGGCAATCGCGGTTAGCTGAAGGCCGTTTTCCATGGAATATATTTTCCAGGAATTCGATAGCGGATCTTGTCCGAGTCCTGCGGGGTTGAAATAGGTTGCGTTCGCATCGTCTGCAAGGCCTGTAAACGCCTCGCCGAGGCCGGTCGCCCTGGCACCGGGAGGGAACACGAGGGTGATCACGGCTGACTGCCCGACGGCAAAAACAGAGGAATAAAGCGAGAGAAGCGCGATGGCGCCCGTCAAAAGCCTTACAGCAGAAAATCGCATGGCAGAATACCTCATTCCATTGCTCTGAGTCGTGAAGCGCCGTGGATTCGAGGGCAGAAAAGATATTCCTTTAGCAAGGACAAATGGTAACGCATCAATTCCCTTAAGCGCCCTCGGGAGGACTGGTTTTTGAAGGAGTTTCAATCGGAACTATCTCTTTCCACTCCGGGAGTGGCACTGTTTCATTGCTGCGGAAAAGCGGCAGCATGCCAATTTCGGTGGTTTCCCGCAGTTTGTCTTTTCCCTGGTACTTGTACAACTGGCACCCGCATCCAAGATGCAGCGGAGGAATCACCTGCGGATACTGGAAGATCTGCTCCCTCGTGACAAAACGCCCTTTCTTTATAATTTTGGAGCACACCGGATCGTCCCATTTAAAGTCGAAATAGTAAAATTCTGTTCCCTCTCTGTCGCCCGCCTCGATTTCGCGGATATTAGCTTCCATCTGATGGTTCCATGAGTTGATAAGGCGCTCTTTTTCCTGCGCGCTCAACCTAG
Source organism: Chitinivibrionales bacterium (assembly GCA_035516255.1). NCBI lineage: Bacteria > Pseudomonadati > Fibrobacterota > Chitinivibrionia > Chitinivibrionales > Chitinivibrionales bacterium. The sequence goes on from DATJAL010000054.1 coordinate 69,375, forward strand.
TATTTACGTTTTTATCAAAAAGATATTTGCGGATTTCTTCCTGGGAAGGCTTGTAATCTCCGATGTTTTCGCGGGGGCTGCGCCGTATAATTGAGTAAATTCCGCTGCCGTGGATCATGGGTGACGGCGCTTCTTCCGCCGCCTTGCCCTTGTTCATGCCGATCCGGACGGCGATGAGCATTGCAACAAGGAGCAGGAAAATGCCGACAATGGCGAGAAGTATTGACATAGTATGGAATTTTTCTCAGAACGCCGTACTGCTGCCTAGTAAAACTAATATGTTCGTGCCCCGTGATCAACCCCGGGGCGCGGGTTTACATGTTCTTTATAATGCAATTTCCGAATTCAGAGCAGGACACTTCCTTGGCATCATCCATGAGCCGGGCAAAGTCATAAGTTACGGTACGAGCTAGAATGGCCCGTTCAACGCCTTTTACGATAAGATCCGCGGCTTCGGTCCAGTGCAGGTACCGCAACATCATTTCGCCCGAGAGAATCAGGGAAGTCGGGTTTACTTTGTCCAGATTGGCGTATTTGGGCGCGGTGCCGTGCGTGGCTTCAAACAGGGCATGCCCGGTGGTGTAATTGATGTTCGCGCCGGGCGCTATGCCGATGCCGCCCACCTGCGCGGCGAGCGCGTCGGAAATATAGTCACCGTTGAGGTTCATGGTGGCGATTACATCGAATTCCTGCGCGCGGGTGATGGACTGCTGGAAAAAAATATCGGCAATGGCGTCCTTGATGAGCAGTTTTCCCGGGGGAACTTTTCCGTTGCATGCTTCCCACGAAACGGTGTTGCCGCCGAATTCCTCCTTTGCCACTTCATATCCCCAGGCGCGGAAAGCGCCCTCGGTGAATTTCTGGATGTTTCCCTTATGCACGAGGGTCACGCTTTTACGCTTGTTTTCAAGCGCGAAATTAATCGCCGCGCGTACCAGCCTTTTTGAACCGAATTCCGAAATGGGTTTGATGCCGATGCCAGAATCCTCGCGGATGTCCCATGCGAATTCCTTCTTGAGAAAAGCGAGCAGCTTTTTTGTCTTGTCGTTGCCCCGCTCAAGTTCCTTGCCGCTGTATACGTCTTCGGTGTTCTCGCGGAACACGACCATGTTAACGTTTTCGGGGTGCTTGACAGGGGAGGGGACGCCGGGAAGATGACGCACCGGACGCAGGCAAACGTACAAGTCGAGAAGCTGTCGGAGGCTCACATTGAGCGACCGTATGCCGCCGCCCACCGGAGTGGTGAGCGGGCCCTTGATTCCCACGAGATATTCCTGGAAAGCAATAAGCGTTTCCTGCGGCAACCAATTTTTTGTTTTTGCAAACGCTTTTTCTCCGGCGAGCACTTCTTTCCAAACAAGGGCGCGTCTGCTGCCGTAAGCTTTTTTTACCGCTGTGTTAAAAACATTTTTTGCGGCTCGCCAGATATCAGGGCCAATGCCGTCTCCCTCTATGAACGGGATGACCGGCGAGTCCGGCACGGCCAGAACGCTGTTTTTCATGGAGATTTTGTCGGACGACATAGGGCTGGATCCATTCAAATTCTTAAAAAGTAAAGATCAATGCATTACGAGAAAAACAGTGGGGCATGATTTTATACGTTGATACCACAACGTTGATTAAGGGAATTATTCTTTCAGGAATAGGAAAAAATGCCGAAACATATTGAAAGGCAATCCCTTAGAGACATCTTTTTCGCCTTGTAAAATACTCTATAACCTGTCTGACGTACAAGGGAAAGTGTTGACATCAAAAGCAGGTAACACTTATCTTTAATCCGATATTTAATGCGGGAGTAACTCAACGGTAGAGTGTCACCTTCCCAAGGTGAAGGTTGCGAGTTCGATCCTCGTCTCCCGCTCCATTAGGCGGCCTGGATTCAGACCGCCTAATTTTTTTTTACTGCCGCAGCAGTTTTGTTACAATCTGGGTTTGCAAACGATTTCGTGTACTTTGAGCTCAAAAAAACTCTGCGCGTTTGCAGGCGTCAAGACCACCGCAGTATCTGCTCCCGTTCCGGTTCCGGCAATGCACAGCGCCTCCTGTTTTACGGAAACGAGTCCTGCGTCGGCGGCCATACAAGCGATTTCAAGGCACACTTTAAATCCCTGTCCCATGGTGCGGAGCGTATAGGCTACGATTTCGTCAAGTTGATACGTGTGAAGCATGCGGCGGACCGCCCTGTTTACGCCGCCGAAGGCATGTTGGCAGGTCAACACCTTGCATCCCTGTCTTTCGAGTTCTTTCTTGCGTCCGGGCCGAAGTTCCTGCGCGTCTTTATGCTCAAAGCCGGTGGAATGAGTCACCGCGACCAGAGAACCCCTGGGGAAAATCCTGACTGCCCTCTGAGCGGTTGATCCGGACGAAGAGGCAATGATGATGGTCTTGATGGAAAGCTCTTTGGCACGGTCTGCGCCAAGAACGAGAGTTTTTTCGGTGTTGTGAGGACCGGGCTTTTCAAAGTAGGTAATGGTCGCCATTCTGTCTCCTTTCTAATAAGTCTAACGATAGCGATGGCCTTTCGCTTATAAATAAAAACTCCCGCCTGTGATGTTAAGCGGGAGCCGATTAAATCCGGACATTTTTTTGCGACGACAAAGTATCAAGACAGATTATTTCACCGCTTTTGCCGCGGACTTCTTTTTCTCCTTTTTTTCGGTCTTTTTCTGCTGGGCCGGCGCCGGCTTCACCGGTTGCGCAGGTTTCTTCTCCTCTATGCCGCGCAGCGCGTTGACGCTTTTGTCAAGATTGTCGACATTGTATTTGTAAATCAGAAACGTGACCGGTTTGTCCGGCGTGCGCACCCAGCGCTTGCCTTCGGAGCCTTTTTCGTTGCCGACAATGACCGTTTTCTTTTCGCCGTTTTCCAGGGCCACGGTCACGGTCAAATAAGGCTTGGTGAACCCCAGGCTGTCTTTTGAAATCGTTGTGTCATTCTCGAAATCAGCCGCTGAGAAATTGGACATGGAATTGAGGATCTTATCGACTTCCGTGTTTTTCGCACTGTCTTTTACCGGCGACAGTATCTGCCAGGTGGGTTTGCCCAAGCTGTCTTTTGGCGAGGGTGGCGTCAATGAAACAATGGTGGTGGCGCTGTCTCTATGGGTAATTTCAATGACCTTTGCAAATGACCGGTCGAATTTGACAATGGACTTGTTTTTCCAGCGCGTCTTGTCGGTGAAAAAGGAGTATTTGATGCTGCCGCCGACAAGGTACACGTCGTTTGATCCATTAACGCGCACGAAATTTGATGACCAGTCCGCGCTGTTCTTGCCGACATAGAAGGTAAGGATGGGCGCAAGCTTTTCGTTATATACATCAACGCGTGTGCCCATGATGGAGTCCACCTCAAGCTCGGCCTGCTTGTGCTGGTTCTGCGAAATCAGGTCGTCTTTTTTCATTGCTTTCAGTTTGTCAAGAGCTATCTGGATAAAGGCGCTGTCGGCAGGATATTCCGAGGAAAGTTTCACTCTTGCGGTCGTGTCGGCGGCTAGAGGAGAGGTGTTTTCGGAGGGCCTTTTGTCGGCCACAACCCATTCCTTGCCCTTGTGGATCAGAAAAACCGAGTCCTTGAAGTCGCGTATGCTGATCATGCCGCAGTCCGCTTCGGAAAATTGCGGGAGATAGGCCAGCGATTGCTCGGAAGGTTTCAGGTTGCTGAGTTGGTTCGCAACGATGATGATGCCGATGATAACCACCAGAATGACCGCGAGAAGCGGCAGATGTTTCATATTCATTTGGCTTTCTCCTCCGTTTTTTCGGTGCTAACCGGTGCGGTGGTGAATTCACGCCGACGCAAGAAAATGATAAGGCCCGTAATGATGACAAGCGTCGGCATTAAAATAATGTTGAGCCACCGGATGAAAGCGGTTCCCGCCGACCCTTCTTTGAGATTGTCCTTTGCGAGGCTCCGGTCAACCATGGTGCGCGTGCGTATGGAAATGAGGTTGTCCTCGGCCGAGGAAAGCCAGTCAACGACATTGAGCAGGAAGGTGATGTTGCCCTGCGCGCCGAATTGGCCGGTGAGGAAATCCGAATCGCCCACGAGCACAAGGTGGCGGCCCTTGTTTCCCGTAACGATCTTCCGGTTTCTTGCCGTCGTGTCGCCCAGCAGCGCAATTTTCTTGAGGGAATCCGACGCGGTGACGTTTGGCTCCTTCACCGGGGGAATTTGCTTTCCGGCAAAGTAGCTGGTGAAGTTTCCGGTCAGGTAAACGGCCAGGTTGCTCTGCGTGAACCCCTGCGCCGGCGCAGTCCATTTCTGCTGGGGATTGAGGTCCCAGTTGCCGCCGACCGTCCAGCTTCTTTTTGAAGAGGTAATGAGAACGCTCGCAGTGACGGCACCGGTGTCTTTTGCGTTCTTGGCCATCGCATCCTTTATCGGAACCAGAACCTTGATGGGGCTTATCCAGGGAAGAATCATCTCATTGAGTGTGGAGACCGCAGGGTTGTTCTTGTTCAGGTCCTCGGGAATGATGCGGACGAAATACGGATAACTCATCGGGACGTTCATTTGGAAAGGTCCGACCTTTTGCGGAATGCTTACCTGGCCGCAGGCTGCGTCACAGACGAGGTATTTCTCGACTACCGCGCCGTAATGCTCCATGAGCCGCAGAATGCCGGGATCCTGAGGGAAAGCAGACGCGCCGTATTGATACGATATTTTGATGGCGTCCGCGAGAACCACAAGATTGCCGCCATTCATGAAATACTGATCGATCTCGAAAAGAGTGCGGTTTGTAAAGGATGAACCTCCGGGAACGATCAGGGTCTTGATCTGCGGGTCAATGGGCTTCCCGTCGGCACATTGCACGGTCTCAACCGAATAGTTTTTTTCGAGGTTTTCGAAAATAGGCTTGTATTTCTCGTGCACTTCCTCCGGACTTTCCGGCATCTGCTGGCGGTACTGCGGCGGGATGACGGGGAGCGTGTCGGTTTTTAAAACACCGATTTTCGGGCTTTCTTTCCGCGAAACTTTCTGGATGGCCTCGGTGAGATCATACTCGAGGTTGGTGAGGTTCTGCACCACGGGCATCACTTCTTTTTTGTCTCCGTAGAGCACCGCTATGCCCATGAAGCAATTGACCACCTGCTCCTTGTCCTTTTCGATGGTCTGCATCTGCAGCTCGGGTATCCCCATCTGGGTCACCTTGCGTTTCTCCTCTTCGCTTTTGGTGGGATCCTCATAGGTGATGTGGAGGTTGCGGCCTGCATAGGCCTTGTACTCCGAGAGCATGTCGCGCACGTCTGATTCAAGCGTGCGCACGTTTACCGGAAGGTTTTTGGAGAAAAAGACCTTTACGCTCACGATATCGTCGAGCTTTTTAAGGATCTTTTTCGATGCCGGGGAAATGCTGTACATTTTCTTCTCGGTGAGATCGGCGCGCACGAACACCTTTGTCGAAAGGTAGTTGATCACGGCGAGAAACCCGAGAATGACGAGCGCGTAGATGACGATTTGCGTGCTGTTTTTGATCTTTTTTGATTCCATGGTGTTACGCCCACTTCCTGCTGCCGAGCGAGCAGACATTCAAGAAAAGAAAGAAGCCGATGACGGACAGGTAGTAGATGATGTCCCTGCTGTCAATCACGCCCCGGTTGATGCTTTCGAAATGGCTCCCGAGCCCGACAAAGGTGAACAGCGGGCTGATGAAGGCGGGAAGCCTCATCTGGATGAACGGCGTGCTGATGATGAAGAGAACGAAGATCACCACCACGCCGATGATAAAAGCGATGATCTGGTTTTCCGTAAGCGACGAAATCCACAAGCCGATGGCGAGATAGGCCGCGCCCATGAGCAGCGCGCCAAGGTATTGGCCCACGATCTGTCCCGCATCGGGATGGCCGATGATGGCGATGGAGATGGGAATGGTGATGGAGAGAAGGACCACGATGGAGAGCAGCGCGAAGCTGGCGAGAAACTTGCCCATCACCACCTCGAAGTCGCTCACCGGCCACGTGAGAAGGAGCTCGAGGGTCTTCA
>DATJAL010000055.1 GCA_035516255.1 Chitinivibrionales bacterium
TGGCCTTTTTTCCAACAGAATTTTCTGAGGAACAGTTTTGCCCTGTTTTCAGTTTTCCCTATGAATTCAAAGGTTTCTAATTGACTAAAGCCCATATGCACAAGATAATTCCTGTGCAAGATGTTTTATAATTACCTAAAAAAATGACAAAAGAGTTGCGGAAAGGATCCGAATGCCGCGCGTGAGGGACGACTGAAGGCCGCGCTGGAGCGCGGTGCTGCCCGGCCCTCGCCGTCAGGCATAGAGGGGCCGTGGCAGCCCGAGCCGAAGGACGACGACCCTTGGAAGCACCCGAAGGGGTGGACCGGAAGGAGAACCGACGCCCAGATTCTTAAAATATTACGAAATTCTAACTCTTATAAACTCCGCCAATTCCTGCAGCATTTCCGCTTTATCACCAAACGAGGCAAGTTCACTTTTCGCTTTGTCAATCAATTCCTTCGCGTATTTTTTCGATTCCGCCATCCCCACGACGCTCGGGAACGTCACCTTGCCCTTTTCCCGGTCGCTGCCGGCGTCCTTGCCGATCTGCTCAGTGGTTCCCTCTTCGTCAAGAATGTCGTCGATCACCTGGAACGCAAGCCCCACCTTGTCGCCGTAAGCCGAGAGTTTCTTCATTGACGCTGCAGGTGCATCCGCGAGCATGGCGCCGATGCGAACGCAGGCGCGGATGAGCGCGGCGGTCTTGTTTCGGTGGATGTATTCGAGGGTCTCGCGCGAGGCCTTGGTGCCTTCGGATTCTATGTCCACCACCTGGCCGCCGATCATGCCTGATGTGCCGAGCGCCTGCGACAGCTCCACCACGATGTCGGCCCTGCCGATGCGTCCGAGGCATTCGTACGCGAAGATGCACAGCGCGTCGCCGCCGAGCACCGCGAGCGCCTCGTTGAAGGCCTTGTGCGCCGTCGGCTTGCCGCGCCGGAAATCGTCGTCGTCCATGCAGGGAAGGTCGTCGTGGATGAGCGAGAACGTGTGGAGCATCTCCACCGCGGCGCTGGCGAGCACCGCGTTCTCATCGCCGAATTTCCCGCCGCACGCCCCATGCGCGGCCATGATCAGGCACGGACGCACGCGCTTTCCGCCCGCGAAAATGCTGTAGCGCATAAGGGAATGGATGGATTGCGGGTAGGCGGTGTTCTTGGGAAGAAGCTTTTCGAGCGCGGCCTCGGTGGTGTCGCACACCGCCTTCATGTAGGCCTTCAGGTCACTCATTGTCCGTGTCTCCATTGCTTGCGCTGGAGACGCCCAGGACTTTTTCTATGAATTCCCCGTCTTTTCCCGAAAGCAGCTCCTTGAGCTTTCCTTCCGCGCTTTTCAACTGGGAATCGCAGGTCTTCATGAGCGCGACGCCTTTCTCGAAATGCTCAAGTGCGCTCGTGAGGGTGAGGTCCGGGCTTTCGAGCTTGGAGATTATTTTTTCAAGCTCCTTGAGCGCTGATTCGAAACTCATGTCGCTTTTCGGCACGAAATGCTCCTTGTCAGGATTCCTTGTTTCCACCGAGATTGCCCGGCGACGGATCGTTTGCGGTGACGGTCGCGTCGGCATTCCCTTTATGAAAATATATCTTTATGGCATCGCCGCAAGACACCTGCGACGCGTTTTTCACGGTTGCACCGCTTTTGTCGACCACCACGCTGTAGCCGCGGCCCATGGTGGCAAGCGGGCTCAGCGCCGAAAGCTGCGAAGCGGCCGCCGAGAGGCGGCCGCGCGCCCGCTCGAACCGGATGCCCATGGCGCGGCCCTGGCGCTCTTCGAGTTCGTCAAGCGACAGCCGCGCATCGGCGGCAAGCTCGAGGGGCCGCTGCCATACGGGGCGCTCTTTGCACGCGTCAAGCGCCGCCTGCGCCTCGGAAAAATACCGGGTGAACCCATTGTAGAGGCGGTCGGCGAGCGAATAAAAATACCGGCGGCCCTCCTGGTCGTCGGGCACCGCCATTTCCGCGGCGGCGGACGGCGTGGGCGCGCGCACGTCCGCGGCGAAATCCGCGATGGTGAAATCGATCTCATGCCCGACCGCCGCTATGATTGGTATTTTAGACTCCGCAATGGCGCGCGCAACAATCTCCTCGTTGAACGCCCACAAATCCTCGATGTTGCCGCCGCCGCGCCCCACGATGATGCAGTCGACCTTGCCGTAGCGGTTCATGCCGCGGATCGCGGCGGCGATTTGGGCGGCCGCCTTGTCGCCCTGCACCGCAACGTCGATGAGCACGACGCTTGTGCGCGGCGACCGTTTCCGCACGACCTTGACGATGTCATGGAGCGCTGCGCCCTGCTTCGAGGTGATAACGCCGAGCGTCGCCACGGTCTCGGGAAGCGGCTTTTTGCGCGCCGGGTCAAAGAGCCCTTCCTTTTCGAGCTTTTCCTTTAAAGCAAGGAACGCGGCGTACAGCGCACCGAGCCCTTCGGGCTGCATCCGGTGGATGTCGAGCTGGTAGTAGCCGCCCTTCTGGTACACCCGGAGGGAAGCGATCGCGAGCACCTGCATGCCGTCCTCGGGCTTGAATTTAAGGTTGAGCGCGGCCTGCTTCCACAGCACCGCGGGAATCTGGCTCTGTTCGTCTTTCAGCCGCAGGTAGCAGTGTCCGCTCGTGGCGCGCTTGAAATTCGAGATTTCCCCCTCCACCCATACGAGCGTGTTGCCGCTTTCGAGGATACGACCGATGCCGTCGTTGATCTGGCTTACGGTGTAGGGCTTTTCGGATTTCTGCGGTGTGAGGAATTGAAATGCTGACGGCATGGGAGATGTGGAATTGTCATCCGGTGAAGGATAATATCTTTTTCCGCGTTCGTTCACAGCATGGAGAGAATCGGGATCGTCGAACATTGACACATCATACATTTTATTCATGATGATACGCTGCCTGCGAATTTATTCGCGGATAATCCAGATGGATGATACTATAAAAGCCTGCCGTTGAAATCAGCGGTATCGTTTTAATCGGCGCCATCCTTGCCGAGCCGGATCCGCTCGTAAATCCTGGCGATTGAGGAAGCCTTGCCCGTGGTGTCGCTGATGTCAATCACCACGCCGTTCAGCATCGGACCGGTTTCAGACGGCTCGAAACGAACCGGCGTCTGCAGAAGGAATTTCTTTATGACGTTTTCCTTTTTCATGCCGATGATGGAATCCTCCGCGCCGGTCATGCCCGCGTCGGTGATGGAGGCGGTGCCGGCGGCCGAAACCGCTTCGTCTGCGGTCTGCACATGTGTGTGCGTGCCGACCACCGCGCTTGCCTTTCCGTCAACGTATGCGGCGAAAGCTTTTTTCTCGCTTGTCGCCTCCGCGTGGAGATCCACAAGGATTGCCTTTGTGGAACGCGACAGCTCCTCAATGGCGGCCATGCCGCTCCTGAACGGACAGTCGAGGTCCTCGTTGAAAAACACCCTGCCCATCAGGTTGATTATGCCGAGGCCGCGGCCGTCGGGCAACCTATACAGCGCCGTGCCTTTGCCGTGATTGCCAGGTGGAAAGTTGAGCGGCCTGAGCACGAACGGGTCTTTTTCGAAATCGTCGAATGCGTCGGGATTGGCGAACGAATGGTTGCCGCCGGTGATCACGTTCACGCCGAACTTGCGGAACTTTCCGATGAGGTTGTTCGTGATGCCCTTGCCGCCGGCAGCGTTTTCGCCGTTGGCGATGCAGACGTCGATGGAATGCTCTTTAAGAAAAGAGGGGAGGCGCTCGGCAAGGACTCTTTTGCCTGTATTTCCGAACACGTCTCCGATGAAAAAGATTTTCATAAGTTAAAGTTCCTGGTGGGGGCACCGCTTCGCGTTTCCCCCTGGCCCCAAGCCTCCTCGCCGCGCTGTGCGCGTCTGCGGGGTCTCGGGGCACACCCCCTCCCGCAAAGGGGCGCGCGAGTTCGCTCGCTTGACGCTCGCGAAACGTCGCCCCTTCGCAACGCAACCTCAGCGGAACGCCGCTTCGCGGCTGTCAAGATACCAAACGAGGGCGAAAAACAGGATGCCTGCCTTTCCTCTGCGCATGCGTTAGGCCGGAGCGGATGCCGCTCTGGAGAGCGATGCTGCCCGGACCCAGGCGGTCCTCCGCCATCGGGCCGTGGCAACCCGAGGCGTTAGGCGAGACCGGAGTGAGGGCCGACCCGAGCGCAGCGAGGGGAACGCCCAAATTTAATAGTTATTTTCTATTTTGCAAACTCCGTAAACCTCGTTTCCCTGATTATCGTTACTTTTATTTGTCCCGGATACTCCATTTCGTCCTGTATTTTCTGCGCAATTTGCCTGGCCAGTTCCTCCGACTGCGCGTCTGAAACCTGCTCAGGCTCCACAATGCACCGTATCTCGCGGCCCGCCTGGATCACATACGATTTGGAAACGCCGCGGAACGAATCCGCGATCTCCTCGAGCTTGGTGAGCCGGTTCACGTAATTGGTGAGCGTCTCGCGCCGCACGCCGGGACGCGTGCTCGAAATGGTGTCCGCCGCCTGGATGAGAATGGGATACACCGAAATAGGCGGAACATCCTCGTGGTGCGCCGCGATCGCGTTGCTGATCACGTCATTCTCACCGTTTTTGGCGGCAAGGTCTGCGCCGAGCTGCGAGTGTGTGCCTTCGGTCTCACGGTCGATGGCTTTTCCAATGTCGTGGAGCAGGCCGGCGCGGATCGCGATTTTCGGATCGAGCCCGAGCTCGCTTGCCATGAGGCCGGCGAGCATCGCGACCTCCTTGCAGTGCTGCAGCACGTTCTGGCCGTACGACGTGCGGTACTTGAGCCGGCCGAGCATTTCGGCGAGCTTGGGCTTGAGGCCGTGCACGTCGAGCTCGAAGATCACCTCGTCGGACGCTTCCTTCATTTTCTTTTCGATTTCCTTTTCACTCTTCTTGATGAGCTCCTCGATGCGGCCCGGATGTATCCTGCCGTCGCTGATGAGTTTTTCGAGCGCCATCCTCGCCACTTCGCGCTTGATGGGATCGAAGCCGGAAAGGATCACGGCCTCGGGCGTGTCGTCAACGATCACGTCGACGCCGGTGGCCTCCTCGAACGAGCGGATGTTGCGTCCCTCGCGGCCGATGATGCGGCCTTTCATCTCGTCGTTGGGCAGGTGCACCACGCTCACCGTTGATTCGACCGTGGCGTCGGCCGCGCACCGCTGGATCGCCTGCACCACGATTTCCTTGGCCTCGTTTTCCGCCTCGGCCTTGGCGGTGTCTTTTATTTCCTTGATCATCTGCGCGGCCTCGTACCGCACCTGTCCCTCGAGGTTGGTCATGAGGAGTTTCTTCGCCTCGTCCTGGGTCATGTGCGAGATTTTTTCCAGTTTCTCGTTTTCCATAGCGACGAGCTTGGTCAACTCGTTGTCCTTGGTGCGCAGGGTCTTCTCCTTTGAATTCAGAAAGCTTTCGCGCGCGGTGAATTCGGCCTCGCGCTTGGCGATGGTGTCATCGCGGCGTTTGAGCTCGAGCTCGTTGTCCTTGAGCTTCTGCTGCTCGACGCGGATGGCCTCCCTCGTTTTCGCCGCGTCTTTTTCGAATTCGGCCTTTGCCTTGAACCATTCGTCCTTTGCCTCGAGCAGCGCGGTCTTCTTCGAGAGCTCGGCCTCTTTCTGCGCCTCCCGCATGATCCGGTCCGATTCCTCCTGCAGGGAAGCGATCTTCTCCTCCTTGTACTTTTTGTCGGTCATCACGCGCCAAAGCTGGCCGAGCACAAACGCAACCACGGCGCATGCGATGCACCCGATGATAATAAAAATCGTCTGGATGGTCATTTCGTCCTCCTGTAAGCGGCCACGAATACCTATGAAAAAACAATGACAAAAATTCAACGCATCGGGCGGGACTGATGCGCCGCATCACCGGGGAGTGTAAAACGTGAGAGTAAAACGAGCGGTACTCAACACTATGTGTTACCGGGCACAGAGTAAAAAAGTCTCAGCGGTTTTCGCCGCGCGTTCAATCGGCGACGCGTTCCTCCACCTCATCGAGCTTCCTGATGCAATCTTCGCATTTTGATTTGTAGTCGAGGAGTTCCCCCGCGATGTTCATGGCGGAGAGAACGGCGATTTTCAGTTTTTCCCTCGATGCGACGCTGGACTGTATCTCTTCCATTTTGCTGTTAACGAACTCTGCGACCTTTTTTGTCGTTTCAATATCAACATCACCCTTGATTGAATACTCGTCTCCGTAAATCTTCACGCGTACACTGTCCGACGATGGGCTCATGCGTACTCCGCTGGCGGACTTGCCGCTGATCACTTTGCCGGCTTAGGCCGCCGATTCAAGTTTCGACAACAACCCCTGAATCTTTTCAACTGCACTATCAAGCTTTTTTTGTTTATCCTCGTTACTCTTCTTTAACAATTCACATTCGCCCGCAAGCCCCTCACTGCCTGTTTCAGACTCCCGGATTTTCTGCTTATGGACCTTGATCTCCTCCGAAAGCCTGCCGTTTTCTTCCTTGAGGGTTTTGACCGTGGAAATCAACTTGTCTATTTTATGTTCCAACTGAGTTAAAATATCCGCTGGCAAACCTTCTGTCCTTTCTTTTTGATCGTATAAGGTTATCGTTAGATTTTGATTACGAATTTGAATTATAAGTATATCATTACCGCAAATAAATTTAAACACATTTTTTTTAAAAGACCGGTTTCCTTATTTTCTGAGGGTTGCACCGTATTTCTTCTCCATGACCGTGATGATTCTTACGCACAGCTCCTCGGCCTCCTTGTCGGTGAGCGTGCGCTCGTTTGACCGCAGCCGCACCGAGAAGGCGATGCTTTTAAGTCCGGACCCGAGTTTCTCGCCCCGATAAACGTCAAACGGTACGACGTCTTCCACCAGCGGCGAAAGGGAACGGATTTCCCGCGAGATTTCCGCGGAAAACAGGGTCTCCTTGAGCACGAAGCAGAAATCGCGCTCGAGCGCCGGATATTTCGGCATGGGCCTGAACGCAGGCGCGGAAAGCGGCGCCTGCAGAAAATCCGTCATGTCGAGCTCGGCATAACTCACCGCTTCCTTGATGTCAAACACAGCGCACACATTTTCCTTTAGCATTCCCATGACACCGGTAATGAGCTTTCCGCATGAAACCCCGCACGATTGCGCGCCAAGGAACGCATCCGCTGCCGCGGAAGCGTCAAAGGCGAATCCGCCGCATCCGATGTTTGCCGCCAGTTTGTCGAGGATGCCCTTGAGAACGTAGAATTCGTTTTTGATGCCCGTTGTATTGTCCCACGACACGGGAAAGAAATTTCCGTGCAGGATGATGGAAAGCACGTCCCGCTCAACCGGCAGGTCCTGGCCCGGCCGCGCAACATAGGTCCTGCCGATCTCGAAATACCTGTTGTCAAGGTTCTTGCGGTTGATGTTGTAGGCAAGCACCTCGAGCCCGCTTGGAAGCATTGCGGTGCGCAGCTGCGCCATGTCGGGCGACAGCGGGTTGAGGAGCGCGACCGGCGTCGCCGACGGCCGTATGAGCAGGTTCTTTTTTTCAGACGTGAGGCTGTTGGTGACTATTTCGTTGAGGCCCATGAAGGCGAGCGACGAGCGTATGGCGTCGGCGCGCTCCTCGACCGGCGAAGCGGGCCTGATAAGGCCCACCCGTGCATGGTCGGCGGAGGCGATGTTGTCGTATCCGTAAAAACGTCCGGCCTCCTCGATCAGGTCGGCCTCGAGCGATATATCGTGGCGAAAGGCGGGAACGATGCATTCGAGCGAATCGTCGCCTGCGTCGCGGCAGGTGATTTGCAAACGGGAAAGCGTGGAAACGATCTCGGCTTTCGGTATGGCAACGCCGAGAAGGAGTGCGGCGCGCGACGGCCGCAGACGTACGGTCTTTTGCGCCACCCGCGCCGGACATGCGTCTAGCATGCCCGGAGTAACGGTGCCGCCCGCATAAAGCCGGAGCATCTCGGCCGCGGTATCCAGCGCCCAGACAAGAGCGTTCTCGGGATCGACCCCGCGCTCGAATCGGTACGACGCCTCGGTGGAGAGCCCGAGCCGCTTCGAGGTGGTGCGGATGCCCGATGGATCGAAGTACGCGCATTCGAGGAACACGTCGCTTGTCGTATCGGAAATTTCCGAGCCCAGCCCCCCCATGATGCCCGCGAGAGCGACCGGCCCTTCGCCGTCGCAGATGAGCAGGTCGTCTGCGGAAAGACCGCGCTTCATCTCATCGAGCGTTGCAAACTCGGTCGGCCTCCCCGCCGTGCGCACGATGATTTTCTTCCGTCTTATTCTGGCATAGTCAAAAGCGTGCATGGGCTGGCCGAAATGGAGCATAAGGTAGTTGGTGATGTCGACCACGTTGTTGATGGGCCGCACCCCCGCGTCGGAGAGCCGCTGCGCCATCCATTTGGGTGAGGGCGCGATTTTCACGCCTTTCACGAGACGGCCGCCGTAGCGCGGACATCCGTTGGGCGCTTCAATGGAAACTGAAATGAAATCCGATACCTTGCCGCTTCCGGATTCCTTCGGCGCAAGCGCGGTGTTTTTCAGCGGCGCCTTGAGCTTGGCCGCCACCTCGCGCGCCACCCCGAGCAGGCTCAAGCAGTCGCCGCGGTTGGGGGTAAGTTCTATTTCGAGAATTTCATCGTCGGGATAATATTCCGAAAGCGGTTTTCCCACTGCCGTGTCCGGCGCCAGGTCCATGATGCCGGAATGATCGTCGGAAATGTCGAGCTCCTTTTCCGAGCACAGCATGCCGAACGACTCGACGCCGCGGATTTTCGCCTTGGTGATCGCAAAGCCGTTGTCGAATTTCGTGCCGATAATGGCGAGCGCCGAAACCATGCCGACCTTTACGTTGGGCGCGCCGCACACGATGGCGAGCGGCGAGGCTTCCCCGATGTCAACGCTGCACAGGCTGAGCTTGTCCGCGTTCGGGTGCTTTTCAACGGAAAGCAGCTTTGCCGTTTTCACGCCGTTCGGGATGCGGCGCCTGGTCACCGAGGCCACCTCGATGCCCACGGACGTCAGCATGGCGCACACGTCCTCGACCGGGACGGTGATGTCGACAAAGTCTTTGAGCCAGGAAAGGGAGAATTTCATAGGATATTTTTCATTGCTGATTTTTCGCTTCGGACCCTCCGGCCCTTCGGGCCGGAGAGGCGGGGTCAAAACTGCTTTAAAAACCTCACATCATTCTCGAATAATATTCTTATATCGTCAATTCCATACTTCAGCAGCGCGACCCGCTCGACGCCCATGCCGAACGCGAAGCCCGTGTATTTCTCATTGTCAACCCCGCAGTTGGCCAGCACGTTGGGGTGCACCATGCCCGCGCCGAGGATTTCGAGCCAGCCGCTCTGCTTGCACAGCGGGCATCCCTTGCCGCCGCACAAGAAGCATTCGACGTCGACCTCCACGCTCGGTTCGGTGAACGGGAAAAAGCTCGGGCGTATTTTTATTTTCGTCTTTTCGTCGAAAAACTGCCTGGCGAACGCGAGCAGCGTGCCCTTGAGGTCGGCGAAGCTCACGCCTTCGTCGACGTACAGGCCCTCCACCTGGTGGAACAGGCAGTAGCTGCGGCTGCTCACCTCCTCGTTGCGGTACACCCTTCCCGGCATGATGCAGCGGATGGGCGGCTTGCGCGAAAGCATCACGCGGATCTGCACGGGCGACGTGTGCGTGCGCAGCAGCACCTCGTCGGCCTTTATATAAAACGTGTCCTGCATGTCGCGGGCCGGATGGTTGGGCTGGAAGTTGAGCATCCCGAAGTTGTTCGCGTCGGTCTCGACCTCGGGACCGTAGGCGACATCGAAACCCATGCCGACGAAAATATCGCGCATGCGGTTCCGGATCTTGGTGAGCGGATGAATGCTGCCGTGCGGAAACGGAAATCCCGGCAACGTGGGATCAAACGCCCCATCGACCGCGCCGCTTTGCTTCTTGAGCCACGGGGCGGCCTTGAACCGCTCCTCGACGGACCGGAACAGCGCATTGGCCTTTGCGCCGACGGTTCGCTTCTGCTCGGGCGAGAGGTCCTTTACCCCTTTGACAAAAGAGAGGAGAAGCCCCTTTTTTCCGAGGAACTTGATCCTGAACGCCTCCGCCTCCGCGTCGGACAAGACCGCCGACAGCTGCGCCGACGCCTCCTGTTCCGCCTTCTCGAGAAGCTCGAGGGTCGGGGTGATGCTCTCTTCAGCCATTGGCCGTCCTATGCCTTCACCGTTTCAACGAGCTTCTTGAACGATTCCGGTTCGTGAAGCGCAAGCTGCGCCAGCACCTTGCGGTCGAGGCTGATGTTCTTCTGCCGCAGGCCGCAAATGAGTTGGGCGTAGGTGGTGCCGCAGGTGCGCGCCGCGGCGTTGATGCGCGATATCCACAGCGAGCGGAACTCGCGCTTTCTCTGCTTGCGGTCGCGGTACTGGTATTTTCCCGCTTTCCAGAACGCGTCCTTGGCGGTGCGGATGCAGCTCTTCCGCTTGCCGAAGTAGCCGGCATTCGCCTTGAGGATCTTCTTTCTCCGGGCGCGTGAAGCGACCCGCGATTTTACTCGTGGCATGATCAGACTCCTTTATGTGGTAAAAAAACCATCAGTTCAAGATGACATTATCATCTCGGCGCACCGGTCAGCTTATCATCATCATCAATTTTTTTGCTTGAACCGGATTGACAATCGCCTTTTTCCCGAGGCGCCGCTTGCGCGAGTTTCCCTTCTTGGTGAGGATGTGCCTCAGATTGACCTTTTTCCTCTTCACGAGCCCGCCCGCGGTGACGCGGAAACGCTTTTTGACCGTGCTCCGTGTTTTCATTTTCGGCATAAGCAATTCCCCGTTTCTATTGCTGTACGATGTCCGGCTGCGCGGCCTGCGCCGCCCCGGTCTCTTTTTTAATTTCCTGTTCCATTTTCCTTCGTTCCTGGTCCGCCTTGCGCGTGAATTCCTTTATTTTCACCCGGTCGGGCACGAACATGGAGATCATGTTCCTGCCTTCCATTTTGCAGGTGAACTCCACGGAGCACAAATCGGCGATGTCGGCCTCGAACCGCTCGAGTATCTTTTTCCCAAAGTCAAGGTGCGCGATCTCGCGGCCGCGGAACACGATGGTCGCCTTGACCCGGTCGCCCCGGTAAAGGAACTTGCGCGCGTGGTCCATCTTGAAGCGGTAGTCGTGCTCCTCGGTCTTCGGGTGCATCTTGATTTCCTTGAGGTGCGACACATGCTGCTTCTTCTTGGCTTCCTTCTGCTTCTTCGATTTTTCGTACTTGAATTTCCCATAGTCCATGATCCTGCACACGGGCGGCTCCGCGTTGGGGGCCACCTCGACAAGATCAAGGCCTTCGTAGGTGGCGCGCTCGCGGGCCTCCATGATCGGCAGGATGCCGAGGGACTCCCCGTTGCTCGAAATCACCCGCACACGCGGCACTCGTATTTCTTCGTTGACATGAGGCAAATCCTTGTCCTGTTTTGGCGGCTGAAATCTGTTGATACGTACCTCCTTCTGTAAAAGTATAAAACGCCCGGATATCAGGCCGTTTTCTTCGCTTCGGCGGCGATCTGCTCCACGAACTGCGCCAGTTCCTTTGATCCCTGGTCGCCGTCCTTGTGGCGCCGCACCGAAACGGTTTTTGAGTCAAGCTCCTTTTGCCCGACAATGGCCATGTAGGGAATTTTGGCCAGCTCCGCGTCGCGGATCTTTGCGCCCATTTTTTCCGACCGGTCGTCAAGCTCTGCGCGCAGGCCCGCGGCCTTGCAGGCCGAAAACACCTGCGTCGCATAGTCAATATACTTATCGGAAATGGGAATGATCTTCACCTGCACGGGCGACAGCCACAGGGGCAGCGCGCCTGCGTAATGCTCCACGAGCACGCCCATGAACCGTTCAAGCGACCCGAGCAGCGCGCGGTGGATCATGAAGGGCCGCAGCCGCTCGTTGCTGGCGCCCGAGAAAACCATGTCGAAGCGTTCCGGCTCATTGAAGTCGAACTGGATGGTGGAGCACTGCCATTCGCGGTTGAGCGCGTCCTTTATCTTGATGTCGATCTTGGGGCCGTAAAACGCGCCGCCGCCCTCGTCCACCTCGCACTCGAGTCCCTCGGCCTTTACCGCCGCGTCAAGCGCGGCCGTCGCGTCGCGCCATTTGGCCTCGTCGCCCACCGACCCTTCCTTGGGCCGCGTTGCGAGGTACACCTTGAATTTTTCGAACCCGAACGATTTGAGCATGAACAGGCAGAAGCGCAGCACGCTGCGGATCTCGCCGGGCATCTGGTCCGGGCTGCAGATGAGGTGCGCGTCGTCCTGGGTAAACCCGCGTACGCGTAGCAGGCCGTGCAGCACGCCGCTCTTCTCGTAGCGGTACACGGTGCCCAGCTCCGCCCACCGCAGCGGCAGCTCGCGGTAGGAGCGCACCCTGCTCTTGTACATCATGATGTGGAACGGGCAGTTCATGGGCTTCACGAAATATTCCTGCTCGTCAATTTCCATGGGCGAGTACATGTTCTCGCGGTAGAACCCGAGGTGTCCGCTGGTCTCCCAGAGCGTGCTGCGGCCGATGTGCGGCGAATACACGAGCTCGTAGCCGTTCTTGTAGTGCTCGCTGCGCCAGAAGTCCTCGATGATGGTGCGGAGGCGCCCGCCCTTGGGGTGCCAGAGCACCAGCCCGGGCCCCACCGCCTCGTTGATGGAATAGAGGTCGAGGTCGGTGCCGAGCCTGCGGTGGTCGCGCTTGGCCGCCTCCTCGAGCATCTTGAGGTATTCGTCAAGCTGCGACTGCTTGGGGAACGAGATGCCGTAGAGCCGGGTGAGCATCTTGTTCTTCTCGCTGCCGCGCCAGTACGCGCCCGCGATGCTCATGAGCTTGACCGCGCGGAGGTAGCCGGTGTCGGGCACGTGCGGCCCGCGGCACATATCCAGCCATCCTCCCTGTTTGTAAACGGACGGATCGCCCTGGATGTCGTTCAGCAGCTCGAGTTTGTACGGTTCGTTTTTGGCCTTGAAATACGCTTCCGCTTCGGCTTTACTTATGACACTGCGCACCAGCGGGATTTTTTTCGCTACGATCTCTTTTATCTTGTCTTCGATTTTTTTCAGGTCGTCCTGCGCGATGGGCTTTTCCATGTCGAAATCATAGTAAAACCCATTGTCAATTGAAGGACCTATCGCGATTTTCGCGGAGGGAAACAGCTCCTGCACCGCCTGCGCCATCACATGCGACGAGGAATGCCAGAACACCGACTTGCCTTCGGGTGAATCAAAGGTAACGATCGAAACCGAGTCGTTGTCGTAAAGCTTGGCGGAAAGGTCGACGAGGGTGTTGTTTACTTTTGCGGCAACCGCGTCCTTTGCCAGACGCGGCGAGATTGCCTGAGCGAGGTCGAGCGCGGTGGCGCCGTCCGGCATGGACTTGAGGCTTTTGTCGGGCAGAACAATATTCATCCGAAACCCTGTCTTTGAGCGCCGCAATCGGCGCCCGGTTGACGTGATCCTCTTCCCGATAAGTCTTTTGCGGAATGAACCGTAAAAGCGGTGGAGGAGCAGGGATACATGGGCGATGTTGGAATCGAACCAACGACCTCTTGCATGTCAAGCAAGCACTCTAACCATCTGAGCTAATCGCCCGGCTTTCGCTGCACGAGCCGAGGACAAAACGAAGGTTCATCCTGAGCTTTATGTAATTATTCGTGAAAAAAATACCACACCAACGCTCAAAAAGTCAATATTCCTTAAAATATAAAAGAGGATTCCGTCAAGGAAATCCCCTTGAATGGCACAGCCCGCGCATTCCCGCGACTTGGCGCGGGGTTCTTCAAATGGTAGCCCCACGGGGAATCGAACCCCGGTTTGATGGCTGAGAACCACCCGTCCTGGGCCACTAGACGATGGGGCCCTAAAAAGTCCAAAGTTCAGATTACAGATTCCAAATTTAAAAATATTTCCGGTGTTCCTGCAAATCTGGAATCTGGACTTTGCAATCTGCAATTTTAAGAATGGCTGGGGTGTAAGGATTCGAACCTCAATAGCTGGAGCCAGAGTCCAGAGTCCTACCGTTGGACGACACCCCAATAAAAAGCGCCCTCCAAAATATATCATTCCTCCAAAATTGACAAGCTTGCTTCTCGACGAACAATTATTTTTTGATGCCTATGGACACGATAGCGGTACTCGATTTCGGCGGCCAATACACCCATCTCATCGCAAACCGGATACGCCGTCTGAACGTATACTCGGAAATTGTCCCGAGCGACATTCCCGCGAACGAATGCCGGCGGTTCAAGGGAATCATCCTTTCGGGCGGTCCGCACAGCGTGCTTGACAAAGACAGGCCCGGTTTTAACAGCAGCGTTCTTGCGCTCGGCATTCCGGTGCTGGGGCTTTGTTACGGCCACCAGCTCATGGCGCAGAGCCTGGGAGGCAACGTGGTTGCAGGCAGATACCGGGAGTACGGTATCGCGCAAATTGACATTAAGGAAAACAGCCCCCTCTTTGCGGGACTTTCGGGCCGGCAGCAGATCTGGATGAGCCACGGCGACGCCGTGGAAAAGCTGCCGCAGGGATTCGAGGTCATCGGCTCAACCACCGGGTGCAAGGCGGCGGCCATGGGCAATGAAACGAAACGCATGTACGGCCTGCAGTTCCATCCCGAAGTGACCGACACGCCGAAAGGCATGACGATCCTTGAGAATTTTATTTCAATCTGTAAATGCTCGCACGACTGGAACACCGGCACGTTCATGCGGGAAATGGGCGAGGAAATAAAGAAGAAATGCGGCGCAAAAAAGGTTTTTCTTCTGGTGTCCGGCGGCGTTGACTCGACCGTAGCGTTCACGCTGCTCAACAGGGTGCTGGGCGAGAAAAACGTTTTCGGGCTGCACATCGACAACGGGCTCATGCGCCAAGGCGAATCAGCCGACATCCTCGACTACATGAAAGCCAACGGGTTCGGCAACCTGCACGTGGTTGACGCAACGGAAAAATTCCTTTCGGCGCTCAAAAACATTGCCGACCCCGAGGAAAAACGCCGGATCATCGGCACCACGTTCATCGAGGTGAAGGAGGCCGCGCTCGGGGAATTCGGACTCGACCCCAAGGAATACATCCTGGGCCAGGGCACCATTTATCCCGACACCATCGAAAGCGCCGGCACCAGGCACGCGGAACGCATCAAGACGCACCACAACCGCGTCGACGCCGTGATGGAGCTGCTTGAAAAAGGGGAAATCATCGAGCCGCTGGCGCTGCTGTACAAAGACGAAGTCCGCGAGCTCGGCGCAGCGCTCGGTCTTCCCGAAAAATTATTATGGCGTCACCCGTTTCCCGGCCCGGGCCTCGGAGTACGCCTGTTGTGCTCAAATGGAACAGAATCTCCCGTTCTGCAGGATACGGAAAAAAGTGTTCGGGAAATTTCCGCCAAAGCAGGATACGAATCGTATGTGCTGCCGTTGAAGAGCGTGGGCGTGCAGGGAGACTCGCGTACCTACGCGCACCCGGCGCTCGTTCTGGGAAAGCAAGACTGGGACGGGCTCGAAACGGTCTCAACAAGCATCACCAATAAAATCAAGGGCGTCAACAGGGTGGTGTACGGTCTTTCCGTGGCGGGAAAACCAGAATACCATCTTGTCAAGGCATACCTGACGCTCGACCGCCTCGCCGTGCTCCGGGCGCTTGACCACCTGGTGACCGGCGCGCTGCACAAATTCGGCGAATACGCCGCCGTGTGGCAGGTGCCGGTCGTATTGTTGCCCCTTGTCAATAAGTCCGGCCGGCAATGCGGCGTGCTGCGGCCCATCATGTCGCAGGAGGCCATGACCGCGAGGTTTGCGAGATTAAAGGATGAGACGCTTGCGTATATTCTTGAGGAATCGAAGAAGATTGACGGATTGGGAGATTTGTTTTACGACGTGACGCATAAGCCGCCGGCCACGATTGAGTGGGAATGAAAAGGAGACGGTATGGTTGGCTTTAAAAGCATAATTGCCGTTCTGTTGTTGCTTGCGATGAATAGTGGCTGTACAAGACAGGTTGACATACTAAAATCCGGAGTAGGAAATTGGAATAAATGGAGAAAAGAAAAAGGTGTTACACCTGATCTTATGGGAGCCCATCTTGAGAAATATTACCTTGAGGGAGCCGATCTTCATGAGGCCTGCCTTGTGGGAGCGCACCTTGATTCAGCCTACCTTGTGGGAGCCAATCTTAGGGGAGCCGATCTTCATAAAGCCGGCCTTCGGGGAGCCAACCTTGAGAGGGCCAGGCTTGGGGGAGCCAATCTTAGGGGAGCCGATCTTGATTTAGCCTTCCTTCCAAGAGCCCACCTTGATTCGGCCCACCTTGATTCAGCCAACCTTCGGGGAGGCGTTCTTGAGGAAGCCGACCTTCGGGGAGCCGACCTTCGGGGGGCCAACCTTGCGGAATCCAACCTTATGGAAGCCGACCTTCGGGGAGCCATTCTTTGGGGAGCGAACCTTGAGGGAGCGAACCTTGAGGGAGCCAGATTTCAGGATGCCGACCGATAAAGGAAATCAAGGATAGTACCTTCTATGGTTACAAATGGTCTAATAAATTGGAATGGAAAAATTATAAATATTTTTTTCTTATTCATGCCAATAATTTTTCTAAGTACATTTCAAAGTCCATATGCTTCGCCTTGTGATGATAGTCTATATCTTGAATTAAAAAAAAGGGATAAAAATATTTTAACACAAAATGAAATGTTTTATATGCTTGCTAAAGATAATCAATGTGATCAAACGAAAAAAGAACTTGAAGCCAAAAAGGCTGAGCGACAGCAAGAAATACAAGATTCAATAAAACATGAAAAGAAATATAAAGAAATTAGCAGCAAGGTCGGGATAACCATTTTAATGTGTTTATTTTTTACTGCTGTAATAACGGTAACAATACTTTTTGCCTCGGGAGGAATAAAAATTACAAACTAATAAATATTTATTATTAATAATTCATCCATTTTGGTTTACCAAACCGTTTACCCGTTTTTGTCATTTTTTTCTCATTGAATTTTATTTGGGAGAAATTAATGAAGGGATTTTTAGCAACAATAACCCTAATATCGTGCTTTATTCAATATCCTTATGCATCTGCTTGTAATGATTCCCTTTACTTAGAATTGAAAAAGAAAGATATAAACAGCCTCACTAAGAATGAGGTAACTTTTTTAATTGCTGCAGATTCGCTATGTGATAATGAGAAAAAAAACATTGAAATCAAAAAGGCAGAGCGACAGAAAGAAATACAGGATTCAATAAGCACCGAAAAGAAACATAAAGAAATAGGCACTAAGGTCGCGCTAACCATTTTTGCAGTTTCAATGGGTATTTTGACATTAATAGTAATCCCGATAGGAATAGGAATAAAATATTAAATCAAAAAATATTTGATGATATTAATCCATTAATGTTTCACGTTTTAAATCTCCCTTTTATAAATCAATATCATGGGTGAGATTGATACTGTTGAGTGGGAACAGTAATTTCATTCCAAAGTCCTTCAACCACATTTTAATCCCCGCGGAAAATCATCCAATTTCTCTCCCCGTTCGCATATGGAACCCAGCAATAAAATCCATTTTATTCCGTATCCCAAAAAAACTAGCCGACTTGAGATTTTACTTGCCTTGAATAGATTTTGTTTTTCATTTTTCTATGCTGAAAAAACATCAGCCTCGCAGGCACGCCGGATGCGCGCATCCAACAAGCCGTAGATAATACCTGTAGGGCAAAAAATCATTTTTTCCACTCATGGAAAGGAGCAGGCCAAATGAAAACGTTTGGACCAAAAACCATCAGCAGACAATTTGAAAAGCGACCGCTCACGTACGTTATTATGGTTACGATTTTGTCAATTATTTTGTTATTTGGCTGCGGCGGAAAGAAAATGGAATTGAAATATCCGAACGGGAAGTTGCAGGAAAAGTATTACGTAAATAAGTCAGGTCAAAAAGAAGGCCCGTACGCCAGCTGGTACTGGAACGACAAGCCGCATCAAAAATGCACCTACAAAAATGGGAAACAGGAAGGACCCGACGTCCATTGGTACGAGAACGGAAAGAAATCATTGGAATGCACCTATAAAAACGGGGTGCGGGAAGGCGCATATGCCGAATGGTTTGAAAGCGGATTGAAGTCGATTGAATGCAATTACAAAAACGGGAAATTGGATGGGCCGTACGCGGAATGGCATAAAAACGGGAAGAAATCATTGGAATGCAATTATAAAAATGGCGTCCTTGAAGGGAGCTACACCGAATGGTTTGAGAACGGCACGAAATCATATGAAGGTATTTACAAAAACGGAAAGAAAGACGGTCCTTACACCTATTGGCACGAGAACGGGCGCAAGCTCGAGCAGGGCATTGACAAGAACGACAAACTGGACGGTCCTTACATCCGGTGGTATAAAAATGGAAACAAGGAGCATGAAGGCTCCTGCAAGGACGGGATAAAAACCGGCCCGTATGTCAGATATTATGAGAACGGGAAAAAACAGGAGGAATGGACCTATAAAGACGGGAATCAAGACGGACCCTATACCTTATGGTTTGACAATGGGACGAAAAAGGAGGAAGGCTTTTACAAGGACGGCCTTCGGGACGGAAAATGCACACGATGGTATGATAACGGGAACAAGCAGGAGGAATGCTCGTACAAGGGCGAGAAAAAAGACGGGCCGTCAATGAAGTGGTTTAAAAGCGGAAACAAGCAGGAGCAATGTTCCTATAAGAATGACAAAAAAGAAGGGGCGTACACGCTGTGGTTTGAAAACGGGAAAAAGCAGGAGGCGGGCTTTTACAAGGACGGCAACAGGGAAGGACGATATACAACTTGGTATGAGGATGGAAACAAGCAGTTGGAGAATTTCTACAAAGACGGAAAAATTATACGTTGATCGATTTCTTTGAGGGATTAAAATTCCGCGCCCAGCGACCAATAGTCCTTCCACGGCCCGAAAAACGTCGCGAAGTCCGTTTTCCACGCCCGGTCCCAGCGCAGCACGAAAATCCCTAGGTTCGCGCGCAGGCCCCCTCCCACGCCGCCGTAAATGTTCTTCGGCAGGGGCACGTTTTTGAACTGCTCCTCGGGGTTCCACGCGTTGCCGATGTCGGTGAACACGGCGCCGTTGACATACCGGAGCGTCAGGGGCAGGGGCCACACGAGCGTCATCTCCTTGAGGAACGGGAACCGGAACTCGGTATTGACAACGGCGAATTTCGTGCCGATGATGTCGAGGTAGTTCCATCCCCTGAAGGGAACGATGATGTCGGAATAGAAGAAATTGTTCACGTTCTGCTGATAGGCGGCCGTGTTGAAGTCGTACAGGAACCAGTTCTCGTCGCCGCCCAGAAAGAATTTCCTCGACGGCGCCTCGTTGCGCAGGGGAATGCTCGCGCCGAAGGCGAGCCGGTTTGCCCATACGAACCGGTTGAGGATGTGCCAGTAGTGCCGCACGTCCACGTCGAAGGACGCGAACGACGCGTCGATGAGCTTGACCGGCGGCGACATCACCACGCGCGCCTGCGCCCGCAGGCCGTTGAGCGGGCCCGTGATGCCCCACAGGATGTCGTCGTAGGTGTAAGATATCGAGGGCATGAAAATATTGATGGTCCGGTTCCGGCGGGTGGTGTCATTGACAAACGAGCCGTTGTCCGTGGTTTCGGAAAGGTAGGGAACGCGGAACAGATTTTCGTAAAAGCCCTCCACGTCGATGCGGGAATACATGGAGAACGGGAAGCGGAGTGTGGCCATGGCGCCGGCGTCGGTGTCGAAATAGAGTGAGTCGCCGAAAATGTCGGTCGCGGTGTATTCCCGGTTGTAAAACGCGGCGAGGCCGAAGTTGACCTTGTGCTCCAGGTTGAAGTAGGAGGCGAACAGGTGCGTGTAATCCGCGATGTTGCCCTCCACGTCGCCCATCACCGCGATCTGGTGGTTTCCCATGAGGTCGGAGAACACGGCAACGATCTGGCCCGACACGCCGTAGCCGTAGTACGCGTCGGTGCCGAGTCCCACCGAAACGATGTCCGGGGTGAAGGTCAGGCGGTACGGCCGCGGCGACAGCGTGTCGAAATTAAGCGTGACGTGCTGGGGCGGGCTGACCGGCACAGCCGCGGCCGCCGGCGGTTCTTTTTTTTGCCAATCAGTCTTCTTGACGGCAACGGAATCCCCGCTTTTGGCAGCCGTCGTGTCAGGATGAGCCTTCGTGGTGTCGCGCTCTGAAATGCCGGTTTCCTCATCCGCGGCGGTTTCCGGAGTTGTCAAGGGGGCCGCGTGCCGGCCCGGACCGTGAAAGGCCTCCTTTTTCTTCGGTCCGGAGGCGCTGTCCGCCGCGACCTCGGGAGAAAAGAAGGGCTTGGCGGTGTCGTCGCACGATTCCATCCATTTTGTTTTTTCAGGCATTTTTTCCATGAGCCTGTTCATGGGATCCGCAACGCGCCAGATGTCCCATCCGCCCTTCTGGAAAAGGCAGTACACCGCGGCGGCCGAGTCTTTCGCCCAGTCCGGGCTCGAGCACCCGCCGATCACGTCGGTGAGCGCTTTCGCGCTGTCGGGATTTTTGAACGGCGCGACGTAAATGTTGTCGATGCCGTTTCGGTCCGACACGTACATGATGAACTTTCCGTCCGGCGAAAAACACGGCGCCTTCTTGTTGCCCGGCGACGCAGTCAGCTGCACGCAGTGCAGGTCGGCGAGGTCGAGGTACCACAGCTGGACCGGCGGTGCCGCCTTTCGCACCGAACGCTCGGCCGCGCCCGAGGTGTCCTGTCGCGCAAAAACGATTCCCCTGCCGTCGCGGGTGTAGCGCGGGTCGGCCTCCGAAAAAATATCGTTTGTCAATCTCGTGCACGAGCCCGAAACGCTGTTGTAAACATAGAGGTCGCAGTACCCGCGGTCGATGCCGCAGAAGACGATATCGCGGCCGTTGGGCGACCAGTCGGGCGATACCGCCGAGGCAAGGTCTGGAATGAAGGCTTTGAGCAGTTTTTTCTTGTTGATGTCGACGATCCTGAGCTCGTCCTTGCCGTTGTTGCTTGACACAAAGGCAAGCTTGTCGCTGCCCGGGGACCAGCAGAGCCCGCTCCGGAAGGGGTGGAAGGACTCGAAGCTGCCCGCGTAACCGGACTGGCCCACCTCGCGGAAGATCTCGCCCTTTGCGGTGCACACCAGGATGCGCGTGTAGTCCCGAAGGTCGCTGAAATAGGCGACCTTGGTCCCGTCGGGCGAGATCCGGGGCTTCAGGTTGAAGTTGTCCCTGTCTTTTTCGTGTGCGGTGAGCGCAATGCCAAATTTCGCGGGCGCCGCTCGGCGGCCGATTTCCGGCCAATAAAGGCGCTTGAGTTCGGTCCGCCACTCTTCACCAAGCTCTTCCGGAGATTTTCCATACACCTCCTTGAAGCTCCGCTCGACGTTTTTGACTTCCTTGAAACGGGCAAGAAACTGGGAGAACCGTTTTTCGCCCCGCGACTCGGCGAGAAATTCGAAAAACGACTGGCCGCCTTTGTAGGCCATGTAACCGCCGAGTTCGGGCCCGGGAAGTCCGATGGAACCGAAAATCGTGGCGTCCATGAGGAACATGTCCGACTCGGTATTCCATCCCATGGAAAGGTATTCGGCGAGGCCCTCGGCGAACCAGAGCGGAAGCTGGGCGTCGGCGCCGGTTAAAAGCGACGAGCCGAATTGCTCAAATAGAATACTGTACTGAAACCCGTGCACGAGCTCGTGATGAAGCACATGCCGTAGCTCGTCGTACGAACCGTCGAACGGCACCACGATCCTGTTCTTGATCTGCGTGGTAAATCCGCCCACGCCCTCGGGCAGAATGTCGCTGATGACGTTGGTCTGCGCGAAACTGTTGGGACTGCCGTACAGAATGACGGGAATCTTGTCTTTCGGGGCAAAGGAAAAATCGCGGCGAAGCGCTTCGAAATCGTTCTCGATCCATTGGGTGGCTATTGCCGGAAGCACGCCCTGGTTCTGCGAAAAGTAAACTTCAAAATGCGGGACACGGTAGCAGTTCCATTTAAAATACTCGTATTCAACCTTGTTCTTCCCAAAGCCAAAAATTTCCGCGGCGAAAAAGAGCGGCAGGATGGCGATAAAAACTTTGGGGCCGAAATAATTCCGCTGCTGTTGTAAAAATGATAATCGAATCATTGAGAGCTTGCCTTTTTCCGGGTCGTTTTTCGAGCGAGTATGAATTAAAATAATTCAAGGAAATTGCATATGACTTTCATATGACAAACAATATATAATCAGAAGAGGATGCACTGAAATCCAAGAATAAAAAGCAGGACAACGGCAACATTTTTTCCGGATTATTTTTTAAACGGAGAAATAACTTGCCTTTTAAATGAAAAATATTTTATTTGAGTATCTACGTATCATACTTAGAAAATTGGGTTGCAGTATTTTCATTAAAAACAGTTGTTTTGGTGAGCGGCCAGTGAACACGTGCAAGGCGCGCGCAATTTTTTCATTCACCCGGGCTCGGACAATGCTTGATATTTGCAACAACAATATCCATCTGGAGTTACGGTATCCGGACGCCGGTTGCACGATAAAAAAATCATTATATATAAGGATTTGTAAAAACTTGACACTATTTGCCACCAATAGTATTTTGATTGAGATTTTATTTGAATGATAATTTCCTTATTTATACTTTTGCTAGCAATTTAAGCCCTTAATACTTTATCACAAGAATAGGATCCCTCACGATGTGCAGAAAAATCTCTCCGGCGTTCTTTCTGTACTTTCTGGTTGTCATTGTTGGACTATCATCGGCGGGAAGAAGAATCGTTGTCCCCCAGGATTTCCCCTCGATTCATGCGGCGCTCGGTGAGGCTGACGAAGGCGACACGGTCTTCGTATCCAATGGAATTTATCACGAGAACATCGCCATGGCCGACAACGTGGTTCTCATGGGTCAAGACATGCTCAAGACCATCATCGACGGCAGCCGCAAGGCGCCGTGCGTGCTCGGCGCCGACGGCGGCACCATCACCAACTTCACCATCCAGAACGGCACCACCGGTATCCTGTGCAAAAACACCAGGCCGGTCATTTCCCGGAACCTCATCATTGACAACAAGGGAGCCGGCATCCACGCGCTCATCTCGCTGCCCGACATCAGCAACAACGTAATCTACCGCAACGAATGGACCGGCATTTTCCTCGAATCAAGCCGCGGAACCCGTACGTCCATCGACCACAACGTGATTCTCGAAAGCGGCTACTGCGCAATTTTCTGCGCCCACCGCACCGAAGTCCTCATCCGCAACAACATCCTCATGGACAACAAACAATACGGCGTTTACATCGCCCCCCAATCGAAGAAAACGCGTATCATATACAATAATATTTACGGCAACAGGCTCGCATGGAATCCGACCGCGGTGGTCAATGAAACCAACATGCAAAAAGAGCCCTTGTTTATTTCGCCGGGGTACAAGAACTTCAATTATTTCGTGAAGCCGGTTTCCCCATGCAAGGCAAAGGGTGAGAACGGCACCGACATCGGTCTCATCACCGAGAAAATGATCGAGGTGCTCAGCACCGATCGCGACGGCGACGGCATACCCGACGATATCGATCAGTGTCCCGATGTGCCTGAAGACAAGGACGGATTCGAAGACGAAGACGGCTGTCCCGATTACGACAACGACAAGGACGGTATCTACGACGCGCAGGACGAATGCCCCAATGATCCTGAAGACCGCGACGGGTTCCAGGACAACGACGGCTGCCCGGATCCCGACAACGACAAGGACGGCATCTGCGATCCGTGGGTCGCCGAGCAGGGCAAGCAGGCGCAGTACGCAAAGATATGCAAGGGGAGCGACCAGTGTCCCAACCAGCCCGAAACCTTCAATGGGTTCAAGGACGACGACGGCTGCCCGGACGAGAAGCCGCAGGAGATCAAGCAGAAGCTCACGCTACGCGGCGTCAATTTCAAAACCGCGAGCGCCGAACTGCTCGAAGAATCATATTATGTGCTCGAACAGGTTTATAACAGCCTTGAAGCTTATCCTAATGTCAAGATCGAAATCGCCGGGCATACCGACGACCAGGGTGGAGCGGATTATAACCGCGTTCTGTCCTACCAGCGCGCAAAATCCGTGATGGATTATCTCATCATGCGCGGCATTTCGCCCGACCGCATGGTGGCCAAAGGGTACGGAAAAGACAAGCCGGTGACGTCCAATGCTACCGCCGAAGGGCGCGCCACCAACAGACGAGTGGAGATCATCCCGATTAAGTAGGTGCGAAAAACAATTAAAAAAAAAGTTGCGAGGTTAGCCGTGGAAACGAAAGTAACGAGAGTGGTGGCAGTGCTTGTGGTGGGGGTGTTGCTGACGGGATGGAGCCGTGTATACGGGGATCTCGAGGGGACTGGCGGTTACGACGCGCCGTATTTTCAGGCG